>DATFVY010000220.1:0-8621 GCA_035259925.1 Burkholderiales bacterium | reverse complement strand
CATACTGAGCAGCCTGAAGACGCTGCTCGAAACCGGGAAGCCGCTGCCCGCGTCCAGCTTCCCGCCCGTGTCCGAGCAGCCCATCCGGACGCGCAAGCCTCCGCGGACCAGGCCTGAGGCGGATACTTCCCCGCTTCCCTCGGCCCCTCTGCCGTAAGGAGGCGGGGAGCATGTGTCGCCGGATTCAATCCGGCGTGGCCGCGTCCACGCAGATGAGGATGCCGCGGACGATATCGTCCAGCGCCATTGAAGGGGCGGCTGTCCCGTGCTGTCGCGTCAGGCAAGGCACGTGGAGGAAACCCCCGCGGAAACTCCGTCTTGCGGTGGCCGCCACGCGCATCAAGCCGTAGAAGACATGATTGCAGACGAAGGTGCCGGCGCTCGACGAAAGCTCCGCCGGCAGCTCAGCGGCGCGTAACGCAGCCACCATCTTGCGCACCGGCAGCGTGGCGAAATAGGCCGCCGGCCCGCCACGCACGACCGGCCTGTCGGCCGGAGCCGCGCCGTCGTTGTCCGGTATGCGCGCGTCCTGCAGATTGACAGCCACGCGCTCGACCGAGAGCTGGGAGCGATCTCCCGCCTCGCCCACGCACAGCACGATGGCGGGCCTGGCATCCCTTATCGCTGCTTTCAGCGCCGGAATCGAGCGCGCGTAAGAGGTCGGCAACACCGCTGTCACAATGTCGAAAGTTCCGATCCGCGCCGGCAGCCGCCGCACCGCTTCGAGCGACGCGTTCACGCGCCCGCCCCCGAAAGGATCGAAGCCGGTGACGAGCGCTCTCATTGAGTGACGAGTGACGAGTGACGAGTGACGGGGAAGTTTACCCCCGCGATACTCGACCCTCGCTGTCAGTGCTGCTCGGAGAGCTTGCGATTGGCGAGGGTCAGCCGCTCGATCAGGATGCGCATGAATGACTTGTTGAACGCCACTTGGCAGCCGTCGCTGGACGAGGATAGTGCGGCCGCCTTGATCTCGAGTACCAGCACGGGCGTCTTCGCGACGATGGTGGTGGTGCGGGCCGCGGTCTTCTCGGCGAAATAAAGCATCTCGCCGTAGCAATCGCCCGCGACGAGGGTGGCGAGCGGCTTGCCGCCGCGCGCCACCCCGGCCTCTCCCTCCACCAGGATGAAGACCGCGTCGCCGTGATCGCCCTCCTTGATGAGCGTCGCGCCCCCGGGCAGGTTGCGCCAGCTCGCGATGCGCAGGGCTTCCCAGACCTCGACTTCCTTGAAGCCCTCGAAGAACTTGAGGCTGCGCATGGCGTTGAACTTGCGCGTGTCGGTTGGATCCTCGCGCGGGGCGTTGATGCCGACATTGCGCACCAGCACGGCGATGTCGGCGCCGAATTCCTCCCAGCTCCGGTAGCGCGCGGCCAGGTCCTTCTTCAGCGCGCGCACGACGATCTGCTCGAAGCCCGGCGGCAGGTCGGGCCTGATCGTGCTCAGCCGCGGCGCCTCGTGGTGGATGATCTGGTAGATCAGGCTCGCGTACGACGACCCGGCGAAGGGCAGCCGCCCGGTCAGCAGGTTGTAGAGCACGACCCCGAGGGAGTAGATATCGGTCTGGTGCGTGAGCGGCTGCTCCTGCAACTGCTCCGGCGACATGAAGGCGGGCGAGCCGACGTTGACGAGATTGGTCCGGGTCGCGTCGGCCAGCACCGCGATGCCGAAATCGGCGACCTTTACGTCGAAATCCTCGGTGATCAGGATGTTCGCGGGCTTGATGTCGCGGTGGATCACGCCGTGCCGGTGCATGTATTCCAGGGCGCGGCTGACCTTGAAGATCACCTCCACCACTTTGCCCGGCGCCAGGAAGTGCTCCGCCGTGGTGTGGAATGCGAGGGTCTTTCCGGCGACGTATTCCATCACGATGTAGCTCAACGACTCCTCCACCGAGACGTCGAGGAGCTGGACGATGTGCGGGTGGCTGAGCTTGCCGACCAGCGCGGCCTCGTTCAGGAAGAGCGAGCGGTAGCGTCCCTGCAGTCCCGCGCTGCCGGTCTGCGTGAACAACTTGATGGCGACGTCGCGCCCGGCAAAGGCATCGCGCGCGAGATAGACGACTCCCGCGGTGCCGCGGCCCAGTTCCTTGATGACGTCGTATTTGCCGATGCGTTGCGGAAGGGGTTCCGCCATGCGCTCCTCCCCGCGGGCCGCGTTTCTCGTGGGGCCCGGCCGCCGGTTCGCCTGCGTGATGACGTTATCTTACTACCATGGCGGCGCCCGCATCCGGGCTACAATGCGGCACCCATTCGGACACGGAGGACGGCAGTGGATTCGGACCAGACCTTGCGGCGCGACGTCGCGCTTGCCAACCGCATCATCGAGCGCTTCGGCCTTTCCACCGCGTTCGGTCACGCGAGCGCGCGCATCCCGGACTCCAATACGTTCTATATCTCCACGCGCCGCAGCCCCGGCCTCGCCGACGAGAACAATCTGCTGGTGATCGACACCGACGGCAAGATCCTGTCCGGCCTCGGTACGCCCAACAGCGAGTTCTGGATCCACGCGCGCATCTACGCCGCGCGGCCCGAGGTGAATGGCATCGTTCACGCGCACCCGCTGTCCTGCATCTCGCTCACCCAGATCGGCGAGCCCCACCGGGTGGTTCACAACCAGGGTGGTGTCTTCGTCGGCGGTGTGCCCGAGTATTCGCGCATCGGCCTCATCCGCTCGCGCGAGCTGGGCGACGGGGTGGCGAAAAGCCTGGGCAGGGGCGTCGCCGTCATGATGCGCGGCCACGGCATCACCACGGCATTCGCAGATGTGCGAGCCGCAACCGTGGCCGCGTGCTTCCTCGAGGAAAGCGCGGCGTTGCAGATCCGTATGCTGTCCGCGGCAGGCGGGGATGCGAGCAGGATCCGCGAATTCACCCGCGAGGAAGCCGAGCTCGCGCGCGACCAGACCGGCCCCGGAGTAGCGGCGGCAGGACGGGCGTGGGAGTACTACGCCGCCGCCGCCGAGGTAAAACCTCTCGGCGGCTAGCGAAGCCGCCAGGCGCCAGCTGCCAGGCGCCAGTTGACGTCAAGATGCGAAGCGGGTTTTCTTCTGACGGCTGACGGCTGACGGCTGACGGCTGACGGCTGACGGCTGACGGCTCCGGCGCTGCGTCACTCGACGCTGACGCCGGATAGCTTGATCAGCTTGTCCCAGCGCTCGTACTCGGTCTTCAGGTAGTCCGCGAACTGCTCGGGCGTGTTGCCTACTGCTTCGTACCACTGCTTCGTGATATTCCGCTCGCGGAACGCGGGGTCGTTGAGGATCCTCACGACCTCGCCGTGGATGCGGCTGGTGGTCTCGCGGGGCAGGCCGGCGGGCCCGGCCAGCCCGAACCAGGTGCCGGCCGAATAGCCCGGCACGCCGGACTCCGCGACCGTCGGCAAGTCGGGCAGCCCGGCGATGCGGTTCGGCGTCGCCGCGGCAATCAGCTTCAGCTTGCCGCTGCGCGCGTGCGGCTCGACCAGCAGCGGCGTCACCATCATCATCGAGATCTCTCCGGTGAGCAGGGCCGTGACCGCCGGCGCGGCGCCTTTGTAGGGCACGTGCACGATATCGATGCCGGCAAGGCGCTTCAGGTAATCCACGCTGATATGGGCAGATGAGCCGAGGCCGAACGAGCCGTACGACAGCACGCCCGGTCTTGCCTTCGCTAGCTTGACCAGTTCCTGGAACGTGCCTGCAGGCACCGAAGGGTGCGTCGCGATCACCCACGGGAAGCGCACCAGCACCGTGATCGGCGTGAAGCTGCGAATGCCGTCGTAGGGCAGCTTCCTGTAGAGGTGCGGGTTCATCACGAACGACGAGGCGTCGGAGACGAGCAGCGTGTAGCCGTCGGGCGCGGATTTCGCGACGTGGTCGGCGCCGATGATCTGGTTCGCGCCGGGGCGGTTCTCCACCACGACCGGCTGGCTCCAGCCTTCGGCCAGGCGCTGCGCGATCGCGCGCGACAACGAGTCCGTCGCCCCGCCGGCCGAGGTCGGAACGACGATTCTTACAGGCCGCGATGGGTATGACTGCTCAGCCGCGAGGACCGGCGCGCAGGCCAGCATCGCCATCGCGGCCAGGGTGATGCAGTGATGCAGTGAGGCGGTGATGGAAAAGCGGTGAAGCCGGTCCGTGGCCATCACTTCATCACCTCATCACTTCATCACCGTCGTTTCAGGCGACGAGCGAGTAGCGCTTGTCCGCCATCAGGCACTCCGCCTCGGGTGCGCCGATCTCCTTGCGCACCGCGTTCGTGCCGAGCACCATCGACACCATCTTGTACTGGGCGTGCCGTCGGCTCATGCCCTCGCGGCCCATGCCGCAGTCGGAGCAGATGACGAGGCGCTCCGCCGGCACGTGCTTCAACGCGCGGCGGATGAGGTCGGCCACTTCCTCGGGCCGCTCGATCTGCAGCGTGTGGTGGTCGATCACGCCGATCGCCACCTTCTGCTTCTTGATGTGCTTGCCGATCGCCTCCAGGTCCATGCCGCCGGACGTGCAGGTCTCGAAAGTGATCACGTCAGCGTCCACGCGGCTCATCACCTCGAGGGCGGGCGCGTAGCTCTGCGACTTGGCGAACATCTTCTGCTGCGAGGGGTTGCCCCAGCACGAGTGGCACCAGACCTCGGTCTTCGCGCGCAGGCCCTTCACGGTGTTGTTGAAGACATTGAGCATGAACTCGGGGTTGATGACGTCGTCCACGAGGCCGCGCGCCGCCACCAGGTGGATCTGCGGCTCCTCCAACTGGATCACCGGGCAGCCGGCGTCGGCCAGCGCGTGCAGCTCGGCGTTGAAGGCGTCGGAGAGCGCCATGATGCGATCGCGCAGGTTCTTGTAGTGCCTGTCGGCGACCGCGAACGCCAGCAGCTCCGGCGTGATGGTGCCGAATTTCACCGGCCGCCGGGTGAGGCGCTGCGCCGTCTTCCACAGCTCCACGTACTGCAGCTTGCCGCGGCCGACGGGGCCCACGATGCTGGGGAAGACCTTGGCCTCGACGTAATCGTGAAGGATGTGGCCGCGCGGGAATGCGCCGCCGCCGCCGCTGCCGGGCAGAGGGTTGAAATCCCGGTCGAAGCCGGACATGTGCTTCGGCGGGTAGCTCGTCCAGCTCTGTCCGCCGACCTCCTGGTCGAAGCGGCAATCGCCGTCCGTGCAGATGTCGAGACCGGCGGTTTCCTGGTCGCGCAGGTAGACGCTGACCGCATCGGTGTACTGCTCGCGGTAGCGCGAATTGACCATGGCCTCGAGGAACGACTGGTTCCCGAGATTTTCCGTGTACCACGACGGGCGGGGCAGGGAGCCGATGATGGTGGTCGGCAGGACGATGTTCGCGGTGGCCTTGAGCATGGATGTGGTTCCCCTTAAGGGCGTCTCAGATGAAGCGTCTCAGATGAAGCGTCTCAGATAAAGCGTCCTCACACAAAGGCCCTTAGCATTGTGTTAGGCGAAACGCCCTATCTGAGACGTATTATCTGCGACGCCTCACCTGCGACGTAGTATCTGCGACGCTCTTCCGCCTCAGCGGGTGACGAGCTGCCGGATCGTGTCGACCTCGCCGGTCGCGCGCTTCAGCCCCTCCTGCGATCGCTTGCGGGCCTCCGCGATGAGATTCTCTTCGACGATCGGCAGGTCTCCGACGAGGGGAGCGACCCTGGCCTGTGAGGCGGGAAGCGACTCCAGCAGCTTGTCGAGCGTCTCGACGGCGGCGGCGTAGTCGTTATAGTGCCTCTCGACCGGAACCCTCAGCCGCACCGCTTCCCGCACCCAGGTCGCGGCGCCGCGGTCGGCGCGAAAGTGCGCGCGCAGCGCCTGCAGGTTGTCCGCCAGCAGCAGGCGATTGCGGTGGGCCGTCGCCTGCCGGCGCAGGATCTCCTGGCCGGTGACGAGATAATTGTCCGCCGCGTCCACCAGCGCCTGCTTGTCTCCGGCATCGAGGCGCTTGAGGGCCGCACGGTTACGCTCCGCCGCCGCGACGTGCCCGTCGAGCCTGCCCACGGTTTCGGCGTTGATCGCGGCGATCGGCCCGGCCTCGATGGCCAGGGTTTCGCGCAGTCGCGCGCCGGTGTCCTTTACGCCGGACAAGACCAGGCTCCGTTCCGAATGCTGCTTGAACATCCACAAACCGAGCCCCGCGGCCACGGCGAGCGCGCCGGCGATGATGAGGGTTCTGTTGTTCATCGAGAGTTTTTCGAGTTACCAGGGACCAGTGGCTGCCATACTACAGCGTGTACTTGACGAGTATGCGTGCCAGGCGGGATTTCTCGCTGTTCCACTGCACGAATCCCTGGCACACCTGCTTCCCGGCCTCGCCATCGGGCCGCTCGAAGGGCTTGTCCACGAAACGCGCCTGGCCTGCGTCTTCGCCGGCCTGCACGCGCGCCTCAGCCCATGGCTGCTGCGATTCCTCGAGCCGCGTGTAGAGGAGCACCTCCTTTACGGCGGCCGCGGCCGGCACCCGCGCGCATACCGCGATGCGCGCGGCGCTCTGCTCGCGGCATTCACGCCTTCCGTCCGCAGCCTGCGCGCCCTCGGCCCTGCACGGGCCGACCACGATGGTCGCTGTTACGCCTTCCTCGCCCTGGCGCAGCGCGTCCGCCCGGTGAATCTCGGATTCGATCTGCCGGCGCTCGGCGAGCCGGGCCTGCTCCAGCCGCATCGCGGTAGCGTTGATCTCCGCGAGCCTGGTTTTCAATTCGCCGCGCAGGGAATCCCGGTCTTCCTCGAGCAGCGACAACAGGTACTGGGAAAACGCGAACCCGCCGACCGCCGCCGCGATCACCAGAACGAAAACAAAGAGCACCGGCCCGCGCCGCGTCTTCTTCGTGATGGGTTGTCCACGCTCGCGTTCCTTCATCTCCTTGCGCCAGGACAGGCGCAGCTGGACGAGCGCGGCGAGCACCGTGGCGGAGGCGCCGATGAGCGCGGCGACGATGACCGGGTCGGAAAAGTTCATGGCGCACCGATAATGGGGCGCCCATGATACGAGATCGGGTCGGATAAGAAAACGGCGCGCCGGGGCCGTGTGAACGGCGTCACGGGATCTTGCCGGCGCCCCACGAGTCGCGCAGCGTCACCGCGCGGTTGAACACGGGCTTTCCAGGCTGCGAATCCCTGAGGTCGGTCACAAAGTAGCCGTGGCGCTCGAACTGGAAGCGCTCTTCGGCCGCTGCTTTCCCGAGAGAGGGCTCGAGCTGGGCGGTGATGACGGTGCGCGAATCCGGGTTGAGGTCCTGCTGGAAAGCGCCGTCGCCCGCGCCGGGATGCGGGACCCTGAACAGCCGGTCGTAGAGCCGGACTTCCGCCGCGCGGGCATGCCTGGCGCTCGCCCAGTGTATGTTGCCCTTCACCTTGATCTTTTCCGCCCCCGGCGTCCCGGACCGGGTATCGGGATCGTACTTGCATCGCACAGTACCGGTCGCGCGGTCGTAGCCGGTGCATTCGACGACGTAGGCATAGCGCAGCCGCACCTTGTTGCCCGGGTAGAGGCGGAAATAGCCCTTGGGCGGATTTTCGGCAAAGTCCTCGCGCTCGATCCACAGCTCGCGCGAAAACGGCACCTGGCGCTTGCCCCAGTCGGGCTTCTGTGGATGGTTCGGCACCTCGAACACCTCCTCGCGCCCCTCCGGGTAGTTCTCGATCACCAGCTTTACCGGATCGAGCACCGCCATGCGGCGCGGCGCGATCTCGTTCAGGTGCTCGCGCATGCAGTCCTCGAGCACCGAGTAGTCGATCCAGGAGTCGGCCTTGGAGACTCCGATGCGCTCCGCGAAGAGCCGGAAGCCTTGCGGGGTGTAGCCCCGGCGGCGCGCTCCCACGAGCGTGGGCATGCGCGGGTCGTCCCACCCGTCCACGCGCTTTTCCTCGACCAGTTGTATCAGGCGGCGCTTGGAAAGCATCACGTTGGTGACGTTGAGGCGCGCGAATTCGATCTGCTGCGGCGGCGGGCGCTGGATCAGGCCGTCCTGCGCAAGGCGCTCGAGCAGCCAGTCGTAGAACGGGCGCTGGTCCTCGAACTCGAGCGTGCACAGCGAGTGGGTGACATTCTCGAGCGCGTCCTCGATCGGGTGCGCGTAGGTGTACATCGGGTACACGCACCACTTGTCGCCGGTGCGGTGGTGCGAAGCCTTGCGGATGCGGTAGATCGCCGGGTCGCGCAGGTTGATATTGGGTGACGCCATGTCGATCTTCGCGCGCAGCACGTGCTCGCCTTCCTTGTACTTGCCGTCGCGCATCTCGTGGAAGAGCTTCAGGCTCTCCTCGGGGCTGCGCGAGCGGTAGGGGCTGTCCTTGCCGGGCTCGGTCAGTGATCCGCGCAGCGCCCGCATCTGCTCCGCCGACAGGCTGTCCACGTAGGCGTGGCCGTTCTCGATCAGGCATTCCGCCGCGTGGTACATGAAATCGAAATAGTCGCTCGCGAAGTAGAGGTGCGGGCCCCAGTCGAAGCCGAGCCACTTGACGGCGGCGATGATGGAATCGACATACTCCTGCTCCTCGGTTTCCGGGTTGGTGTCGTCGAAGCGTAGGTGGCAGGCGCCGGCGTATTCGAGCGCGAGCCCGAAGTTGAGGCAGATGGACTTGGCGTGGCCGATGTGGAGATAGCCGTTGGGCTCGGGCGGGAAGCGCGTGCGGACCTTCGC
>DATFVY010000219.1:0-2104 GCA_035259925.1 Burkholderiales bacterium | reverse complement strand
GCCATCCCGCCGCCGAGCGGATAGTAGACGCCGCCCGTGCCGCCGGTCGCGATCGAGAGCTCGATCTTCTGCTGGGCCGCCGCCGGCAGCGCCAGCGCTGCGCAGGCTGCAATCAGGCCGATAAAGTCCTTCCGCATGTTCCCTCCTGGTGACGGATTTGCTGCAGGAAGCGGCAGTTTAGAGAGATAGACCGGGGCGGGTCAACTTGGCCGCCTGCCGGCCATGGCGGTCAGCTTTTCGTAGACCGGCAGCGCAAGGGTCACGCCTTCCTTGCGCCGCTTGTCCCGCTCGCGGAAAGCGCGCTCGGACGGAATCAGTATCTCGGAGTAGCCCGGCCGCAGCGGTGTCGCCTTCACCTGCCGGATCAGCTCCTCCACCTGGCTCTTGAACTGGTCGGCGGGGATCAGGAGGTCCGGGTCGAAGACCACGAACAGGAATCCATAGTCCTGCACTTGCCTGCGCGGCAGCGCCGCGCCCGCGAGAAGGCACATGGCCTGGATCGCGAACGACAGGCCGTATCCTTTGTGGCCGCCGAAAGGCAGGATGCCGCCGCGCAGCGCCTCGTCCGCGTTGCGTGTCGGATGGCCGGCGGTATCCAGGGCAATGCCCTCAGGCAACTCGCGCTTGATACGGGAGTGGAATATGACCTCGCTGCGCATCATGGACGCCGTGCCCATGTCGAAGATCACCGGCCCGCGCCGCGAAGGGAATCCCATTGCGAGCGGGTTCGTGCCGAGCGCGGGCCGCATACCGCCATGCGGCAGCACGACCGGCAACGCACTGGCAATGTGGATGCCGACCAGCCCGGCATTCACGATCATCTCGAGGTAGTAGGCGTTGCGGCCGGAGAGGTAGCTGTTGTGGAGGCCGACGATGGCGACGCCAGCGGCGCGCGCCTTCTCGATCGCCCTCTCGGTCGCCTGGTGCACCGCGTAGTAGCCGGTATGGTTGCCGCCGTCGAGCAGCAACGAAAGTTTCGTCTCGCGGACGATCCTGATCGGCGTGCGGGGCTCGCGCGTGCGCGGGTCTTCGGCGATGGTGAGGACCCGCGGCAGTCCGATGTAATCGTAGCCGCACAGGGTCGAGTCGATCAGGTGGTCGGTGATGATGCGGACCTCCTCCGCGGGAAGGCCCAGGCTCTGCAGTGCCCGCTCCCCCAGCTTCCGCGCTTCATCGACTGGAACGGTTCTTCCGGCGTCACCCGTCATGGATCGCGATCCTCGTCAATTGTGCAGATGATAGCCGGTTCGTATCGTGGACCGGATGGGCGCACCCATCATCGGCAATGGGTGTATAAATAGGCGTCGCAAACGCCCCCCCTCATGCAAGTCGCGAAGCACAAGACGATCGAAGCTCCGTTCGCCTGGAAAGGCGCGGACCTCCAGCACCGCACCGACTGGATTCGCCCCTTCCGTCCCGCCGAGCTGAAGGAGCTCGATGCCGCCGTCCAGGGCGTGAAGCGGCGCGGGCTGGACTGGGTGGATGTCACCCGCCAGGACTTCCCGATCCCGCGGTTCGCGCGGGAGCTGGAGAGCATTGCGCAGGAACTCGAAACCGGGCGCGGCATGATCATGCTGCGCGGACTCCCTCTTGAATACTCGCCCGAGGACCTGCGCATGGTCTATTGGGGAATCGGGGCGCACCTCGGCACCGCGGTGTCCCAGGGCGGGCGCGGCGAGCTGCTCGGCATAGTGGAGGACGAAGGCCAGGAAGTCGCCAACACGAAATATCGCGGCTCCAAGACCGCGGACTCGCTGCCGTTTCACGCGGACCGTTGCGACGTCGTCGGGCTCTTGTGCGTGCGCAAGGCCAGGGCCGGGGGCTTGAGCCGTATCGTGAGCGGCCCCGCGATACACAACGAAGTGCTGCGCCGGCGCCCGGACCTGCTCGAAGTGTTCTATGCCGACTGGTACCACAGCCGGCAGGGCGATGAGGCCCCGGGCGAGTCACGCGCCTATCCCAAGCCGATCTTCGCCATCCACGACGGGCATTTCACCGGCCTGTTCTCGACCAACTACGTCAGGTTCGCACAGGAGTACCCGGAGGTGCCGCGCTTTACGCCGCAGCAGATCGAGGCGCTGGAGCTGTTCGGGAAGCTCGCGGA
>DATFVY010000218.1:0-3174 GCA_035259925.1 Burkholderiales bacterium | reverse complement strand
TGGCGGTCGGTCAGCACCATGGTCACCGCGCCCGCCAGAACCGGCATCACCGCGATCAGCAGATAGGCGGTGATCAGCCAGGTCCACACGAACAGCGGCATCTTCATCAGCGTCATCCCCGGCGCGCGCATGTTGAGGATGGTGGTGATGATGTTGATCGAGCCCATGATCGAGGACGCGCCCATGATGTGCAGCGCGAAGATCGCGAGGTCCATCCCCGGCCCCATCTGGGTGGACAGCGGCGCATAGAGCGTCCAGCCCGCCGCGGTCGCGCCGCCCGGCACGAAGAAGGAGGCGACCAGCAGCGTCGCGCCCACCGGCAGCAGCCAGAAGCTCCAGTTGTTCATGCGCGCGAACGCCATGTCGGGGGCGCCGATCATCAGCGGCACCTGCCAGTTGGCGAAGCCGACGAAGGCCGGCATGATCGCCCCGAACACCATGATCAGCCCGTGCATGGTGGTGAGCTCGTTGAAGAACTCCGGTGCCCAGAATTGCAGGCCGGGTTGCAGCAACTCGAGCCGGATGCCCATCGCCAGCAGCCCGCCGACGAAGAACATGGTCAGGGCGAACACCAGGTAGAGCGTGCCGATGTCCTTGTGATTGGTCGTGGTCACCCAGCGCATGAACCCGCCGTAGTGGTGGCCGTGCCCGTGGTCGTGGCCGTTGTGCGCGTGTGCCGCTTGCATGACGTTCTCCAGATGCCTTGAGTGAATGCCTACTTCCGCAGCGCCTTGACGTCGGCCGGAGCGACCGCATCGCCAGTCTTGTTTTTCCAGTTGTTGCGCGTATAGGTGATGACCGCCGCGAGGTCCGCGTCGGAGAGGTGCTTGAACGAAACCATCGCGGTCGGCTTGCCGTCCTTGACGATGCCGTTGAGCAGGACCTGGATCTGGCCCTCTTTCGGTCCGTTCACGATCTTCGAGCCGGAGAGCGCCGGAAATGTCCCGGGCACGCCCATGCCGGTCGCCTGGTGACAGGCTACACAGTTGCCGGCGTAGATCTTCGCGCCGTGGGCCTTCAGCTCGTCGGCGGTCCATTCCTTGGTGGAGGCGGCCGCCACGGACGCCATCACCTTTTTCTGGCCGGCCACCCAAGCGGCGTATTTCTCCGGCTCGACCGCCTCGACCACGATCGGCATGAAGCCGTGGTCCTTGCCGCACAGCTCCGCGCACTGCCCCCGATACGTTCCCGGCTTGTCGGCCATGAACCAGGTGTCGCGCACGAAGCCGGGAATGGCGTCCTGCTTGATGCCGAGCGCGGGCACCCACCAGGCGTGGATCACGTCGTTGGCGGTGGTGATGATGCGCACTTTCTTGCCCACCGGGACGACCACCGGGTTGTCCACTTCCACCAGGTAGTGCTCGCCCTTCGGGGCCTTGCCCTCGATCTGCTCGCGCGGGGTCGCGAGCGAGCTGTAGAAGCTGATGCCTTCCTGCAGGTAGTCGTAGCCCCACTTCCACTGGTAGCCGGTCGCCTTGATCGTTATGTCGGCGCCGGAGGTGTCCTTCATGGCGATGATCGTCTTGGTCGCCGGCCACGCCATCCCGATCAGGATGAAGAAGGGGATGATGGTCCAGACGATCTCGACCGTTGTGTTCTCGTGGAACTGCTCGGCCTTGTGACCGACCGACTTGCGGTGCATGACGATCGCGTAGGTCATCGCGCCGAACACGACGACGAAGATGACCACGATGATCCACATGATCAGCGTGTGCAGATCATAGATCTCGCGCGCGATGATCGACTGCGGCTCGGGCAGGTTGTACTGGTTGGCCAGGGCCGCGCCGGCGGCGAGCCAGGCCACCGCGGCGGCGATCGATCGTAACCCCTTCCTGATCATGCTTCCCTCACCCGGTTGTGATCGTAGCGCCCGAGGCGGCGGCGAAATCTCCTCAACCCGCCGCATGGAGGCGGCGCTTGAGCGCGCGCGCCAGGTCCAGGCGTTGCTCGTCGTTCATGTAACGGCCGATTTCCAGTTCCCGCCCGTGCGAGCGCAGCGCGATCCGGCTGCCGTCTTCGTTCGACACCACCTGCGCCCAGTGGCGATTGAACGCGCCCCGGAGCAGGGTTCCCCCGTTCGCCCACTCGACCTTCACCGTGTCGCCGTCGATCTCGATCAGCTCGTAGTCCGCCGCGTGGCGCTCCATGTAGCGAAACGCGATGAACAGCACGAGCATCTCGAGCCCGGCGAACGGCAGGATCAGCCACGCCCCGAAAGTCGCAAAGGCGACGGCGATGCCGATCGAGACGATGAAGATCAGTGCGAAAGCGACCAGCCGGCCGGTGGAGCTGAGCGAGTTGTTGCGCCTGATGACCCGCCTGAATCCGGTCTCGTGCGCCACGTCGCTGCGTTCGGTTCCTGCGATCATCTTTGGGCCAGCAGCCAGCCTCCGCGTCGGGCTGCGGGAATGTATCACAGGGCATGGGGTCAGGCAACCAATTACCCATTAAAACGGACGCTTACGCGCCGTTTTTAGTTCCGCTCATTCGAACGGACGAACCGTCGCGGTTCAATGCGCGGAAAGCTGACAGGCAGCCGCCGCATCGCGACAACCGTCACGCCAGATCCAGCGCTCGGGCGACGACCATCGCGTCAGGCACCGCCGCAAACTCGACCCGGCCGAGCAGCGGCGCCGCGATGCGTTGCTCCAATGCCCGCACATTCTCGGTCGCTACGGCCATGTCCTCATCCACGTGATTGGCGACCCAGCCCGCGAGCCGCAGCCCGTGGCGCGCGATGGCCTCCACCGTGAGCAAGGCGTGGTTGAGGCAACCCAGGCGCATGCCCACCACCAGGACCAGCGGGAGCGCGAGGCGCGCAGCGAGCTGCGCGGTGTCGGTGGAGGAGCCGAGCGGCACCCGGAATCCGCCGATGCCCTCCACCACGACGACTTGGGCGCGCGCCGCGAGCGCGCCGAACGCGGCCTCGATGCGCTCGAGCTCGATCTCCACGCCCGCTTGCTGCGCGGCGATGTGGGGCGCGATCGGCGGGGCAAAACCGTAGGGATTCACCTCCCCGCGCGGCGCGGCGACGTTGGCCGCGGCGAGGAGCCGCTCGATATCGCCGGTTTCGCCCGGCGCCACGCCCGTCGCCACCGGCTTCATGCCGACTGCCGTCATGCCCCGCGCGGCGAAAGCCTGCAGGAGCGCGCACGCCACCAGCGTTTTTCCGAC
>DATFVY010000217.1:0-2597 GCA_035259925.1 Burkholderiales bacterium | reverse complement strand
TGATCAAGAATGGCCGCGTTGTCGACGGCTCGGGAATGCCGGGCTTCCGCGGCGATGTCGGGGTGAAGGACGGCAAGATCGCCGAGCTCGGCAAGCTGAACGGTCCGGCGCAGCGCACGATCGACGCCGGGGGGCAGGTGGTCGCCCCGGGCTTTGTCGACAATCATTGCCACTACGACGCGCAGGTCACCTGGGACCCGCTGTGCTCGTTCTCCCCGCAGCACGGCGCTACGACGGTGGTGTTCGGGAATTGCTCGCTCGCGCTCGCCCCGATCCGGCCCGGGACCGCGAAGCGGGTCGCCGAGTTTCTCTCCTACGTCGAGGCGATCCCGATGGACGTGCTCGACACGGTCGACGTCGAGTGGGAAAGCATCGCCCAGTACATGAACCGGCTCGAGGGACGCCTCGGCGTCAACGTCGGCAACCTGATCGGGCATACGACGGTGCGCTACTACGTCATGGGCGACGCCAGCCAGGAGCGCACCGCAACCGGCGACGAGATCAAGGCGATGCAGGATGTCGTGCGCGACGGCATGAAGGCGGGAGCGCTCGGGCTTTCGGTATCGCGCAACAAGGGCCACTACGACCCGCAGGGCAGGCACATTCCGGCGCTGTGGGCGAACGAGGAGGAAATCTTCGCGCTTGCCGACGTGTTGCGCGAGCTCGGGACCGGCATCGTCCAGTGCGGCGGCGGCCGCGCCCCCGAGCTGAAGGACGGCCTGATGGCCCGGCTCTCCGAGGCGACGGGCCGCACCGTGATCTACAACAACCTCGGCCAGAACCTGCGCGAGCCCGACGCGTGGAAGAAGCACATGGCCCGGCTCGACGAAACGTCGAGGGCCGGCATCCGCGCCTTCCCGCTGTGCAGCCCGAACCGGACCACGCAGAACTTCACCATGCACAATTGCCAGGTGTTCCGCGGCACCCCGACCTGGCACCCGATCCTGCTCGCCTCGGACGAAGAAAAGCTGCGCGCCTACCGCGATCCGGCGATCCGTCGGAAGCTGCACGAGGAGGTGGTCGAGCACAGGGGCACCAAGATGCCGGCCCCGGGCTATTCCGCCAGGTGGTGGGACTGCATGTGGGTGGAGAAACCGGTCCTGCCGAAGAACCAGCCGCTGAAAGGCAAGACGATCGGGCAGCTCGCCCGGGAGCAGGGCAAGGGAATCATCGATGCGTTGCTCGATCTCGTCGTCGAGGAGAATCTCGACACCGGATTCGTGCTGGCGGAAATCAACGTCGACAACGAGGCGATGGCGAAGATCCTGACGCATCCGAACGCCATCATCGGGCTCTCCGACGGCGGCGCGCACGTGCAGTTTCACGGCGGCTACGGCTATTGCACGCGCGTCCTCGCCGAATGGGTGCGCGAGAAGCAGGTGATGACGCTGGAGCACGCAGTGCGGCGCCTCACCTTCGACTCCGCTTCGGCCCTGGGTCTCTACGACCGCGGCCTGCTGCGCCCCGGCCTGGCGGCGGACATCGTGGTGTTCGATCCCGATACCGTGCGCCCGCTCCCGGAGACCATCGTTCACGACTTCCCGGCGGGCGGCTGGCGCGTGAAGGAGCCGGCGGCCGGCGTCACGGCGACGATCGTCAACGGCCAGGTGCTGCTGGAGGACGGCAAGCACACGGGAGCGCTTCCCGGCCGGGTGCTCCGCAACACCTACTACCATGCGCACACCGCATGAGAAGCGACTGCTGCTGGCAGTCGCCGGGACCGGACTGGCGCTGCTCGCGGGTGCAAGCCTCGCGCAGACCGGTCCCAGCGCGCAGCCCTATCCGGCGCGCCCGATACGGATCATCGTGGCAAATACCGCAGGGAGCGCCACCGACATCGCGACGCGCCTGATCGCCCAGCGCCTGACCGACAGCATGGGGCAGCAGACCGTGGTCGATAACCGCGCCGGCGCAAGCGGCATCATCGGCCATGAGATCACCGCGAGCTCGACGCCCGACGGCTACACGCTGCTGGTTTCCACGTCGGCCGGCCTGGTCCTGAATTCACTGCTAACCAAGGTGTCGTACGAGCCGCTGCGCGACTTCACGCCGATCTCGCTGCTGGTCAACAGCCCGCAGCTGCTGTTCAGCACCATGGGGCTGCCCGCCCGGACCGTCGACGAGCTGGTCGCGCTTGCCCGCGCGAAGCCCGGTCAGCTGAACTGCGCTTCGCCGGGCTTCGGAACGTCCAATCATCTCGGCTGCGAGATGCTGAAGACGATGGCCAAGGTCGATTTCGTGCACGTGCCGTACAAGGGCACCTCGCCCGCCATCACCGACGTGGTCGGCGGCCAGGTGCAGTTCATGTTCAACAGCATTCCCGCCGTGCTGCCCCTGATCAAGACCGGCAAGGTGCGCGCCATCGCCCATGGCGGTACCAAGCGGTCGCCGGCGGCGCCGGAAATACCCACGATCGCGGAGACCCTGCCCGGCTTTCAATGCGGCACCTGGTACGCGCTGGTCGGGCCCCGCGGCATCCCGCCGGCAATAGTCGAGCGGCTGAACGCGGAGATCAAGAAGATGTTCGCCGACCCCCAGTTCGCGCAGCGGGTCATCGATATGGGACAGGAACCCCAATACACTACCCCGGCGGGGCT
>DATFVY010000216.1:0-5251 GCA_035259925.1 Burkholderiales bacterium | reverse complement strand
CATCTCGTGATGAGTTTTGCCACCGACAAGGCGATCGAGAAGGCGAAAACGGCGGGTGTCGCCTGGGTGGGCGTGAAGGGGAGCAATCACGCGGGACCTGCCTCGCTCTACGCCGGCATGCCGCTCGAGCACGACATGATCGGCCTCTACCTCGCGGTGGGTAACGCCAACCACCTGCCGGCGTGGGGCGGGCTCGACATGCTGCTCTCGACCAACCCGATCGCGGTCGCCATCCCCGCGGGCGAGGAGCCGGCGATCGTGCTCGACATGGCGACGACCGTCGCCGCCTACGGCAAGGTAAAGACCAAGGCGCAGCGCGGCGAGCTCATGCCGGAAGGCTGGATGATGGACCGGCAGGGCCGCTCGCTGACCGACCCGAAGCGGGCGAACGAGGGCTTCCTGCTGCCGATCGGCGGCTACAAGGGTTACGGGCTGGCCCTCGTCTTCGGCCTCCTCGCGGGGACGCTGAACGGGGCGGCGATGGGCAGGGACGTCGTGGATTTCAACGCCGACGACACGACGCCGACCAACACCGGGCACGCGATCGTGGCGATCAACGTAGCGGCCTTCCAGCCGGTCGCGGAGTTCAAGACACAGGTCGACGTGCTGATCCGCGATCTTCGCAATTCGCAGCGGCTGCCCGGCGTGGACCGCATCCGTCTGCCCGGGGACGGCAGCAGGGAAGCGCGGGCGGATCGCGGGAAGAACGGCATACCCCTTCCGCCCTCGCTGGCCACGAGCCTCAAGCAGCTCGCGGGCGAGCTCGGCATCGCTCCGCTGGCGTGAGGGCGTCAGGGCGGGAGAGCGGGAGATGGAAAATCCCCCTCACGACCTCCCGATCTCACGATCTCCCGTCTTCAACTGGAAGGCACGCATGCTGCTCTGGCTGACGCTGGCTGCGGCAACGGCCTGGTTGCTCTGGTACATGGTCAGGGTACCCGGTGTGTCCTACGCAGGTGCCCTGAAACCGCTGACCGAGGAGGAGAAGGTCATTGCGGGCAACCTGCGCAGGCACGTCACGGCCATCGCGAGCCGCGAGCACAATTTCTTCAATCCCTCCGAGCTGGCCGCCTCGGCGCTTTACATCGAGCGCGCCCTCGCGGCCTCGGGCTACCCCGTCGCTTCCCAACGCTTCCAGGTGGAAAAGCTGGAAGTGCGCAACATCGAGGTCGAGGTCAAGGGCGGTGCGCGGGCTTCCGAAATCGTCATCATCGGCGCCCACTACGATTCCATCATCGGCGCACCCGGGGCGAACGACAACGGCTCGGGGGTCGCGGCGCTGCTCGAGCTCGCGCGGCTCTTCAAGGACGCCGGGCCCGCGCGCACGCTGCGGTTCGTCGCGTTCGTCAACGAGGAGCCGCCGTTCTATCACGGCGACGCCATGGGCAGCCGGGAGTACGCGCGGCGCTCGAAGAAGCGGGGCGAGAACATCGTGGCGATGCTCGCGCTGGAGACAATCGGCTACTACTCCGACGCGCCCGGCAGCCAGCGCTACCCGTTCCCGCTCGGCTTGTTCTATCCTTCGACCGGCAATTTCGTCGCCTTCGTTTCGAATCTCGCCTCGCGCCCCTTGCTGCACGAGGCGCTGTCGAGCTTCCGGCGTCATGCCGGGATCCCCTCCGAGGGCGTCGCCGCGCCCGCCCTGATCCCGGGCGTGGACTGGTCCGACCACTGGTCGTTCTGGCAGGAAGGCTGGCCGGCGCTGATGGTGACCGATACGGCCCTCTTCCGCTACCCGCACTACCACAGCCGGGAGGACACGCCGGACAAGGTCGACTACGAGCGCCTGGCGCGGGTGGTCACCGGCCTGCACGGGATGATGCGGGAGCTTGCAGGCGCCCCGCCGTGATGCAGCGCGGCGCGCCCATCTGTGCGCTGCCGCACCGCAGGGCCCTGCCTCATCCATCATCCTTTCATTCCCTTACCCGATGGCTGGGGCCCCCGGGTCATGGCACTTCCCACCATTGTCATTGTCCATGACAGGAGGCTAATCTCCCCCCTGATGAAGTTCCTGTACCCGCGCTCCTTTCCGCGGCTGCTGGTCGTTGGCTTCACGCTGGTGGCGCTGCCCCTGGTGTTCGCGCTGGTCAACAACGCCATCTCGGTGGACCAGCTCGCCAACCGCAGCCAGAATGCGGTCTACCAGGCCGTGCAGGCCACCCAGAGCGGCCGCCGACTGGCGCAGATGCTCACCACGCTCGAGCGCACCGCGCGCCAGCTGGTGATCCTCGACGACCGGGCGCTGCTCGACTCCTACATACTGAGCCGGCGCCGCTTCGAGCAGGCCGTGGCGGACGTGGCGGCGCTGCCGTTCGGCGAGGACCGGAAAAGCGAGCTCGACCAGATCGTCCAGGGCGAGAAGGCGGTATTCGCGGTTCTGTCACAACCCTCCGCAACGCCGGCGCAGCTTGCACAGGCGGTGAAGCGCTTCGACGACCTGTCCGAGATGGCGCAGGCGATGGTCGCGCGCTCCAGCGAGCTGATCGACCGCGAGGTGGAGGCGATGCGCGCCACCGCGGACCAGGCCCGGGGCATCACGTTCTGGCAGCTGCTGGCGCTGATCCCGGTGGTGATATTCCTCGCGGTGGGCTTCTCGATTCTGATCTCGCGTCCGATCACGCAGATCGACGCCGCCATCCGCCGCCTGGGCGCCGGCCACTTCCGCGTCCCGGTGGCGGTCAACGGCCCGCAGGACCTGGAACAGCTGGGCGAGCGCCTGGAATGGATGCGGCGGGAGCTGATCGACGTGGAAGAGCAGAAGAACCGCTTCCTGCGACAGGTGTCCCATGAACTTAAGACACCGCTCACCGCTCTGCGGGAGGGGGCTGAATTGCTGTCGGAGGAAGCCGTGGGGGCGCTCAAGCCGGAACAGCGGGAGATCGCGGAAATACTTCGCCACAACAGTATAGAATTGCAGAAACTGATCGAAGACCTGCTGTCATTCGGCGCGGGCCAGTTCCGCAGAGTGACCGCGGACGTGAGGCCGGTGGACGTGCGCGAGATCATCAAGCGCGTGGTCGACGATCAGCGGCTCGGCATCAGGGCCAGGAACCTGACGCTGGACGTGAAGGCAGCGGATGTGATGGTTCCGGCAGATTCCGAGAAACTGCGCGTGGTGCTCGACAACCTGCTTTCCAATGCCGTCAAGTTCTCGCCCCCGGGAGGTGTCATTCAGCTGACCGCTCGCCTCGGCGGAGGCAACCTGGAGTTCGACGTCGTGGACCAGGGGCCGGGCGTGCCCGCCGAAGAGCGCGTGCGCATCTTCGATCCGTTCTACCAGGGACGGCACCACGGGTCGGGCCCGGTGAGCGGCACCGGGATCGGGCTGTCCGTCGTGAAGGAGTACGTCTTCGCCCACGGCGGCAGCGTGGAGGTGGTGGACAGCAGCGTGGGTGCGCATTTGCGGGTGCGGTTGCCGCTGGAATGGACGGACGCGCAGCGATGAGATTCCTGCCAGCCGTCATCTGCATCGGGTGCGCGGCGCTGGCCGCCGGCTGCGAGCTGCTGGTGCCCGCGAAGGAGCCCCTGGAGCCCGCACCCTGGGTGCAGCCAGGCGGCCCCCAGCCGGCCACCGACGTCGAGAGCCTGGTGCTGTATTTCGCCTACATCAGGAGGCTCACCGCGACCGACCTCAATCGGGAGTACGACGTCGCGCGCCAGGCTTACAATCGGGGACGCCATGACTACAACCGCGTGCGATTCGCGATGTTGCTGTCTCTGCCCAATACGCCATTCAACGACGATGGGCGTTCCCTCGACGTGCTGGAGCCGATCATGAGGAACGGCGACGGCCGGTTTTATCCGCTGGCGCAGATGCTGAGCTCGCAGATCCAGGAGCAGAAGCGGCTGAACGCCAGCGTGCAGGGCCTGCAGCAGAAGCTCGACGCGTTGAAGTCGCTGGAACGCAGCATTATCGAGAGGAGCCGATGAACGCATCCCGCACGAACATATTGGTCGTGGACGATGACCCGGACCTGCTGAGGCTGATGCAGATCCGGTTGACCGCCGCGGGCTACGCCGTATCCACGGCGGAAAGCGGCGAGCGCGCGCTCGCGCAGGTGAGCGTAGCCCGGCCGCAACTGGTCGTGACCGACCTGCGGATGGGCGGGATGGACGGCATGGCGCTGTTCGAGGCGATCCGGGCCGGGCACCCGACCATGCCCGTGATCATGCTGACCGCGCACGGGACGATACCCGACGCGGTGTCCGCGGTGCAGCGCGGCGTGTTCGGCTACCTGACCAAGCCGTTCGACCCCAAGGCGCTGCTGGCGGAGGTCGAGCGGGCGCTGGCCATGGCGGGCGGCGGCCGCGAGCCCGGCGACCCCGGTGGTGAATGGCGCCGCGAGATCATCACGCGCAACCCGGCCATGGAGGATGTCATGGCGAAGGCGCGGCTCGTGGCGGAGAGCGACGCCAGCGTATTCATCCATGGCGAATCGGGCACGGGCAAGGAGCTGGTCGCGCGCGCGATCCACAAGGCGAGTCCGCGCCGCGACTACGCGTTCGTCGGCATCAATTGCGGTGCGATACCCGAGCAGCTGCTCGAGTCCGAGTTGTTCGGTCACGTCCGTGGCTCCTTTACCGGCGCCACGCGCGACCACAAGGGGCTGTTCCAGGCCGCCAACCGGGGCACCCTGTTCCTCGACGAGATCGGGGACATGGCGGTGCCCCTGCAGGTGAAGCTGCTGCGCGTGCTGCAGGAAAGGAAGGTGCGGGCGGTGGGGTCGACCGATGCGCACGACGTGGACGTGCGGGTCATTTCCGCCACCCACCGCAACCTCGAGGCCGAGATGGCGGCGGGCAATTTCCGCGACGATCTCTACTACCGGCTCAACGTGGTGGCATTGACCTTGCCGCCCCTGTCCGAGCGGCGCGAGGACATTCCGCTGCTCGCCGGCCACTTCCTCTCGCTGCTGGCCGAGAAGTACCGCAAGAGCGTCAACGGGTTCGCGCCGGAGGCGATGGAGCTCCTGGTCTCGGCGTCCTGGCCCGGCAACGTACGCCAGCTCTACAACGTGGTGGAGCAATCGGTCGCGCTCGCCACGACGCCGATCATCCCGGTCTCGCTGGCGCAGCAGGCGTTCCAGAACCAGCAGGCCGATTTCGCCTCGTTCGAGGAGGCACGCCGTCGCTTCGAGCGGGAGTACCTGACGCAGCTGCTCAAGATCACCGAGGGCAACGTCACCCAGGCGGCACGCCTCGCCAAGCGCAACCGCACCGAGTTCTACAAGCTGCTCGGGCGGCACCAGCT
>DATFVY010000215.1:0-4005 GCA_035259925.1 Burkholderiales bacterium | reverse complement strand
CTCGGGATCGATCGCCAGGTCGATCGCGTCGCCCGGGACGATGGCGCGCGTCCCCTTGCTGTTCTTAATAGACACGAGCAGGGGCTGTCTCTCGGAGGCGAGCACCCGCAGATGCAGGTCCTCCCCCAGATAGGTGACGTCGCGCACGCGCGCGGTGAAGCGATTGGCAGCGCTCGTATCGCCGTTGCCGGCGGTCGCCATCTGGAATCGCTCGGGGCGCAGCAGCAGCGTCACGGTCCCTCCGGAGAGGTCGGCCACGCGCGGGACGGTGAGAACGAGCCCGTGCTCGGTCTCCATCGCGGTGTCCGCGCCGGTGCCGGCGCTGCGGACACGCGCCTTCAGGAGGTTCGAGCTGCCGATGAAATCTGCGACGAAGGCGCTTGCCGGCCACTCGTAGATCTCGCTGGGGGTGCCGATCTGCTCGATCCGGCCCTGCGAGAGAACGCCGATCCGATCGGACAGGGCGAGAGCCTCGGTCTGGTCGTGGGTGACGTAGACCGCCGTCTTGCCGAGCCGCTTCTGTAAGTCGCGTAGCTCGTAGCGCATCTGGACGCGCAACTTGAGGTCCAGGTTGGAGAGCGGCTCGTCGAACAGGAGGAGACTCGGCTCCAGCACCAGCGACCGGGCGATCGCGACGCGTTGCTGCTGCCCGCCTGAAAGCTGGGCCGGGTAGCGCTCCGACAGGTTCGGCAGATCGACGAGCTCGAGCATCCGGCTGACTCGGCGCTCGATCTCCGCCTTGCTGAACTTGCGCAGACGCAGGCCGAACGCGATGTTGTCGAACACCGTTAGATGGGGGAACAGCGCATAGGTCTGGAACACAAGGCCGACGTCGCGGCGGTGCGGGGGCCTGCCATCAAGCCTCTGGCCGCCCAGCAAGATCGAGCCTTCTGACGGCTCTTCGAATCCGGCGATGCAGCGCAGCGTCGTCGTCTTGCCGCAGCCACTCGGGCCGAGCAGCGAGAAGAACTCCCCCTCCATCACCTCGAACGACAGAGGCCCGACCGTCACCTGAGGCGAGAACCGCTTGGTCAGCCCCCTGACCTCGAGCTCGACCCTTGCGCCGATCATCGTCCCGTGCGCGCGATGCGCTCGTATCCCGCGCGGGCGCGGCGAGGCACGATCTAGCCCAGCACCTCCCTGTTCCAGCGGGCGAGATAGGCTGCGCGGTGCTCGTTCATCTTATGAAAATCCAGCGGCATCATGGCCTTGAGGTCGGCCTCCTTCAGGGCGTAGTGCGCCATCTCCGGCGGGAGCTTCGCCTTCCTGTTGGACGGCGGATACCGGAACCGTCGCGTCATCTCGATCTGGTATTCGGCATCTAGGGTGATGTTGACGAACTGCTGCGCCTGCCGCTCGAACTTCGTGCCCTTGAGGATCGGGAATCCATTGCCGACCTGGATACTGCCCTTGGGATAGACGATGTCCACCGGCACGCCCTCCGCCTGCAGCGAGAAGCAGCGTCCGTTCCAGAACGGCATCATCCAGATCTCCTCGCGCGTGAAGGCCTTGAGCGTCACGTCGGTGTTCTCCATGATGATCGCGTCATTCTTCTTAACCAGC
Source organism: Burkholderiales bacterium (assembly GCA_035259925.1). GTDB lineage: Bacteria > Pseudomonadota > Gammaproteobacteria > Burkholderiales > SG8-41 > SG8-41. Next base: position 2,442 of record DATFVY010000215.1, on the reverse strand, counting down.
TCCGCGATCGCCTTCATGCCCGGGTCGATGTTGTCGGGGGTGCCCCCAAGAGACTGGTTGAGGGCGTGCAGCCACTGGATACCGACCCAGCCATAGGCCGGGATGGCGATCTTGCCCTTGTACTTGGCGCTCCCGAGGTCCATGAACGAGGTCGGTCTCGTCGTCACTCGCTTGGTGTTGTAGACGAGACCCATGACGATCATCGTGTGTGCCGCCCAATAGGATTTGAGTCCCGCCCGCGGCGACTCGAACGTGCCTGGCAGCAGGTCTTTGTAGTTGGTGACGACGCCGAGATCGTAGTCTTGAAGGCAACCGCCTTCGGCCAGCATCACCGCTTCGGCGTTCAGGATCGACGGGACCGTGAACGGCGGATTCCCGCACTGCGCGATCGCCTTGGTCGCAATCACCGAGTCGATCATGTGCGCGTAGCTGACCTGGGTGTTGAAGCGCTTCTCGAAGTCGGCCTTCAGCACGTAGGAATGCTTGAGGCCGTCGCCCCAAGACCCGCCAGTCGAGGCGATGGTGAACGCGTCCTCCGCCCAAGCTGGCCGCGTCCAGCCCGGCTCCGCGAGGGCGATCGCCCCGGCGCCTAGCCCCATAACCTGCATGAGTTCTCGCCGAGAGATGCCCCTATGCATGACGTCCTCCTTGACGTGGGAGGGGACCGCCTCGTGATACGCGAACCTTGCCCCGGGGAAAACTCCGGTCAGGTTTCGGCTGGCCAGCAGGCTACCGCCCCGACCAACGCCTGTCAAAGCCCCCTGCCCAGCCTGCCATTACTCGCGTGGACGCGTGACCGGGACAATCACCAGACAGAACTACATCGAACTCGACGACGACGACCGGCTGCAGATCAAGCAGGAGCAGCTGCCCCAGGCATTGCGGGAGCGCGTGGAGCACGCCGTCCAGCGCTGCCCGAAGGCAGCTCTGTCAATTGTCGATCAGTGAGGGACGAAGACACTCCGTAGCAGTTTCGATCAACGCCTGCGCCCAAGGCGGTGACTAGGAGCCGCCCCCGCTCATAGGGGCGCGTCAGTCTGGGCGTGGCACCAGCGGCAGAGCGCCACCAACTGATCCAGATCGAAGTCGGAACCGTCTTGCGAGCGCTTGACCGCATGAGGGGCTGCGCGTCGATATCATCCCGATCTCGCGGTACATCGTCGTCGCGGTGGTGAGGTGCTCCTGCGCCTGCTCGAGCTTGCCCGTGCGCCCTAGAGCTTGCCGAGGCCGAGGTGGCAGCTGGGCGACGAGGGGGCGCATGCCACGTGGCTTGGCAAGCGCGCTCCGAATAGCTCGAAGAACACGCCGGTATGACAGTTCGCCCGCACGGCGTTCGTGTGGTAGCCTGCCGCCGTCGCGGCGGCCGTTCGACGCGGCGGGGAGGCCTTCAATGACACGCAGCCATGCGGCATCGGTTCTCGCCGCAGTGGTGCTGGCCACGCTGGCGCTGGTGCCCGATCGCGCGGCAGCACAAACCGTCGTCAAGATCGGGGTGATCAACAGCTATACCGGCTTCGTCGCTCAGGCCGGCGACCTCGGGCAGAAGGGGATGGACCTCTACCGCAAGGAGCACGAGAAGGACTTGCCGCCGGGGGTCAAGATCGAGCTTATCCGCCGCGACGACACCTCCAACCCCGAGGTCGGCAAGCGCCTCGCGCAGGAATTGATCGCGCGCGAGCGCGTGCAGCTCCTGGCCGGCTTCGTGCTGTCGCCGGTCGCCGCGGCTGTCGCGCCGCTGACCACTGAGGCGAAGGTGCCGATGGTGATCTCGATCGCTGCTGCCGGCGTCGCGATCCCGCGCATGTCCCCATATATCGCGCGGGTCACCTTCACGCTGTGGCAGCAATGCTATCCAGTCGGCAAATGGGCCGCGAAGCAAGGTTGGAAGACGGCCTACACCGCCGTCACCGATTTCATCGCCGGCCATGATTCGGAGGCGGCCTTCACCAAGGGCTTCACCGACGGCGGGGGCAAGATCATCGGCGCGGTGCGGTTCCCGCCAACCAACCCCGATTTCGTGCCGTTTGTCCAGCGCATCAAGGACGCCAAGCCCGACGTCGCCTTTCTCTGGGTGCCGGCGCAGCAGCAGGCGGTCGCGATGGTCAAGGCGGTGCGCGATCTCGGCCTGCGCGATGCTGGTATCGCGATCGCCTCGGTGCAGGATCTGCTGCCCGACGAGGGACTGCCGAACATGGGCGACACGCCGCTCGGTCTGATCTCGGCCGGCACCTATTCGGTCGCCGGCAAGCGGCCAGCCAACGACGCGTTTCTGGCCCTCTGGAGAAAGGAATACGGCGAGGCGTCGATCCCCGATTTCCTGGCCGTCGACGGCTATGACGCGATGGCGGCGATCTTCGATCTGGTCAAGGCCACCAAGGGCAAGTTCACCGCCGACGAGGCGATGGCGTTCTTCAAAACCTGGAAGAGAGCGGACAGCCCGCG
>DATFVY010000214.1:0-4352 GCA_035259925.1 Burkholderiales bacterium | reverse complement strand
GACGATGCCCACCGCGAATCCCGCGAGATCGTACTCCCCGCCGGGATACATGCCCGGCATCTCCGCGGTCTCGCCGCCGATCAGGGCGCAGCCGGCGGCCTCGCAGCCCGCGGCGATGCCCTTCACGACCTCGGTGGCGGTCGCGACATCGAGCTTGCCGCACGCGTAGTAGTCGAGGAAGAACAGCGGCTCCGCGCCGCAGGTGAGGATGTCGTTGACGCTCATCGCCACCAGGTCGATGCCGATGGTGGCGTGGCGGTTCAGCTCGAAGGCGAGCTTGAGCTTGGTGCCCACGCCGTCGGTGCCGGAGACCAGCACCGGCTCGCGGTAGCGCTCCCGCGCGATCTCGAACAGGGCGCCGAAGCCGCCGATGCCGGCCAGCACGCCCTTGCGCAGGGTCTTCTTCGCGAACGGCTTGATGTTCTCGACCAGCTGGTCGCCGGCGTCGATGTCCACGCCGGCGTCGCGGTACGTCAGCTGGGCAGCAGGTTTCTTCAAATCGCGGTCTCGGGCGGAACGACCGGTCTCGGGTGGGAAGATTTTGGGCTAAGATATGCGCCGGACCGCCGCCATCCCGCCCGTCCGCGTCCGCTGGGTATCCAGGGCAGGCGAATTTTACCGTAAATGACATTGTTACGTTGCGAACGGCGCCACGCATGAAACAGCTCGCGCTCGATCTCGCCGTTCCGCCGCCTCCCACGCTGGAGAATTTCATCGCCGGGCGCAACGGCGAGCTGCTGGGGCAGCTGCGCCGCCTTGGCGCTGGCCAGCCGGGCGAGAGGTTCTTCTACCTGTGGGGACCGCCCGACTGCGGCCGCAGCCACCTGCTCGCGGCGGCCGTCGCGCTGCGCGTAAACGCTGCTTACGTCGCCTGCCGGCCGGAAACCCGCTTCGACGCCGGTCTCCAGCGCGCGAATTGCGTCGCGCTCGATGACGTGGAGCGGCTGGACGAAGAGGGCCAGGTCGGGGCGTTCGATCTTTACAACGCGCTGCGCGAGCGCGGCGGCGCGCTGATCGCGAGCGGCTCTGCGCCGCCGGTGCAGCTCGAGTTGCGCCAGGACCTGGTGACACGGCTGGCGTGGGGGCTGGTTTACCAGCTGCACGCGCTCACCGACGAGGAGAAGACGAAGGCGCTCGCCGACCGCGCCGCCAGCCGCGGCTTCCGCTTGCCGCACGAGGTCGCCGAATTCCTGCTGAAGCGCGTGCGGCGCGACCTGCGTACGCTGCTGGCGATGCTGGACGCGCTCGACCGCTATTCCCTGGAGACCAAGCGGCCGGTTACCGTGCCGCTGGTGCGCGAGCTGCTGCACGCGGCCGCGCCGCGCGACGCGCAATCCGCGGTCGGGGACTCCGGGAGCCCTAGTTGAGCCGGCGGCTGGTTCTCTTCGATCTCGACAATACGCTGCTCGCGGGTGACAGCGATTTCGAGTGGGCGCAGTTCCTGATCGAGCAGGGCGTGCTCGACCGCGAGGTGTACGAGGCGCGCAACCAGGCGTTCTACGATCAGTACCGCGCGGGCACGCTGGACATCCGCGAGTTCCTCGACTTCCAGCTGAAGCCGCTGTCGCGCCACCCGCGGTCCCAGCTCGACGCCTGGCATCGCGATTTCATGGAGCGCAAGGTGCGGCCGTTGATGCGCGACAAGGCGCGCGCGCTGGTCGCGCGCCACGGTGGCGACCTGCGCGTCGTCATCACCGCCACCAACAGCTTCGTCACGGCGCCGATCGCGCGCGAATTCGGCATCGCCGACCTGATCGCTACCGAACCGGAGCAGCGCAACGGGGAATTTTCAGGCGCGGTCTCCGGCATCCCGTGCTTTCGTGAAGGCAAGGTTGCTCGCCTGGAGGGGTGGCTCGCCGGACGGGGAAGCTCGCTCGCCGCGTTCGCGGAGTCGTGGTTCTACAGCGATTCATTGAACGATCTGCCCCTGCTCGATCGCGTGTCGCACCCGGTGGCGGTGGACCCGGACGACACCCTGCGCAAGCACGCGGCGAGCCGCGGCTGGCCGATCATCAGCCTCAACTAGATGCAAATTCCAAACTCCAAATCCCAAATTCCAAACAACCCCCACTCAAACTCTGTATGCCAAACGTTTGGAGATTGGTGCTTGGTGCTTGGTGCTTGTTTGTTATTTGGTGCTTGGGATTTGGTGCTTGATTCATGATTACGCGCTTCCTCGGAAAGATGTTCTCCGGCCGCCTGTTCGGGCCGGTGCAGCCGAAGGTCATCCCCTTCAGCGCGCACGGGGTTGGTCGCGACGCGATCAGCCAATGCGCCCTGCGCACGGCGCAGACGCTGCAGCGTGACGGGTTCGCGGCCTTCATCGTCGGCGGTGCGGTGCGCGACCTGCTGCTCGGGCGCCGGCCCAAGGACTTCGACATCGCGACCGACGCCAGGCCCGAAGAGGTGCGCGCCCTGTTCCGACGCTCGCGCGTGATCGGGCGGCGCTTTCGCCTGGTGCACGTGCTGTGCGGGCCGGAGACGGTCGAGGTATCCACCTTCCGCGGCTCCAACGCCTCCCCCGAGGAGGGGGACGACCACGTGGCGGACGAGCACGGGCGGATCCTGCGCGACAACGTGTTCGGCACCCAGGAACAGGACGCCACGCGCCGCGATTTCACCATCAACGCCCTGTTCTACGATCCCTCCTCACAGGAGATCTGGGACTATCACGGCGGTGTGGCCGACCTGAAGAAGCGCAGGATGCGCCTGATCGGAGAGCCCGAACAGCGCTACCGCGAGGATCCCATCCGCATGCTGCGCGCGGTGCGCTTCGCGGCAGCCTGCGAGCTCGAAATCGACGCGGCGACGCGCCGGCCGATACATCGGCTGGCCGGACTGCTCGCCCACGTGCCGCCGTCGCGGTTGCTCGACGAGATGCTGAAGCTCCTGTTGTCAGGCCACGCCGCCGAGGCAGTGGTGCAGCTGCGCAAGGATGGCCTTCACCACGGCGTGCTGCCGCTGCTCGATGCCGCCATGGGCCGGGCCGTGGGCGAGCGCTTCGTCACCGCCGCGCTGCGGAGCACCGATGAGCGCGTCCGCACCGGAAGTCGGTCGCTCCCGGCTTCCTCTTCGCCGGCTTGCTGTGGCCGGAGGTCCAGGCCGAGTGGAAGGCGCTGGAGCAGAAGGGAGAACATCCGGTGCCGGCCCTGTACCGGGCGATGGACCACGTGCTGAGCGCGCAAGCCGGCAAGCTGGCGATCCCGCATCGCTTCGGCGCCGACATGCGGGAAATCTGGGCCCTGCAGCCGCGTTTCGAGCAGCGCGCCGGCAAGCGTCCCTTCCGCCTGCTCGAGCATCCGCGCTTCCGTGCCGGTTACGATTTTCTGCGGTTGCGGGGCCAGACCGGAGACGCGGACCCGGCGCTGGGCGAGTGGTGGGAGCGCTTCCAGCGTGCCGGCGAGACCGAGCGCGCCCAGATGCTGGTGGACGACCAGCGCGGACCGGGCGGACGGCGCCGCCGACGCAGGCGGCGCGGACCCCGCGGCGCCGGCGGCAGCCCGGCCCAGGGCGCGACCCGGCCTGTGCAGGAGTGATGGATCGTGGAAAGCGAAAGTCGAGGGGCGAAAGTCGCGAGCAGGAAAGGCAAGAGGGCGGACGCGGGTTACCCGGCGCTGGTCACCGCCTATATCGCGCTGGGAAGCAATCTCCGCGATCCCCCGGCGCAGATCCGCAGCGCATTGAGCACATTGGCGGCGATGCTGGAAACGCGGCTGGTGCGGCATTCCTCGTTCTACCGCAATCCCCCGGTGGGTTACGTGGAGCAGCCCGAGTTCGTAAACGCGGTGGCGGAAATCCGGACACGGCTCGCGCCGCGCGACCTGCTCGAGCAGGTCCTTGCGCTGGAGCGCAACCAGGGCCGGACGCGCGATTTTGCCAACGCGCCCCGGACGATCGATCTGGACATCCTGCTCTATGGCGGCCACGTGGTGAACGAGCCCGGCCTCGTCATTCCGCATCCGCGCATGCTCGAGCGCGCCTTCGTGCTGGTGCCGCTGGCGGAGATCGCGCCGGATGCCGTCGTGCCGGGCATCGGCCGCGTCTCCGGTCTCGCGAAGAGGGTCGACTCTTCCGGCCTGGTCAAGCTTCCCAACACCGGTAATGGGTAATGCGTAATGGGTAATGCGATGGTACAAACCAGGTCTTGCTCATCACCCGTCACTCGTCACTCGTCACCCACGGCAGCCGAGTCGTGAAATGACCGCGAGGCTGCCCGACAAGTACCGCTACATCGTCGTCGAAGGCCCGATCGGCGCCGGCAAGACCACGCTCGCGCGCGTGCTGAGCGAGCGCACCGGCGGCATGGCGCTGCTGGAAGATCCCGACGCCAACCCTTTTCTGCCGCGCTTCTA
>DATFVY010000213.1:0-4644 GCA_035259925.1 Burkholderiales bacterium | reverse complement strand
TGCGCCTGGCTTCCGCGTTGCCGAACACGAGATTGCGCATGCGCGCGCGGTCGAGGCCGCCGTCCGCGGCCACGTACTCCGGCCCGAAGCTTTCCCGTATCGGCGCAATCGCCGCGCCGCCCGGCGCCGTCAGCGCGCGTGAAAACTCGTCCGTGTCGACCACCGCGGCGCCGAGCTCGGCGAACATGCCCGAGGCGACCGACTTGCCCGAGCCGATGCCGCCGGTAAGGCCGACGCAGAGCGGCATCAGAACAGGTTGAGGTACTGCCGCGTGAGCGACTCGCCCCAGAACAGCGCGATGAGGCCGGCGGCGGCGAGATAGGGACCGAAGGGGATCGGCACGTTGCGCCCGTGGCGCGCGAACGCGATCAGGCCGATGCCGACCAGGGCGCCGACCAGCGAAGAGAGCAGGATCACCAGCGGCAGCATTTTCCAGCCGAGCCAGGCGCCGATCGCGGCGAGCAGCTTGAAGTCACCATAGCCCATGCCTTCCTTGCCGGTGGCGAGCTTGAATATCCAGTAGACCGACCACAGCGCGATATAGCCGGCGACCGCCCCGAAGATGGCGGAGTGCAGATCGGTGAATACGCCCGCGGCATTGAACAACAGTCCGGCCCACAGCAGCGGCAGGGTGATGTTGTCGGGGAGATAGAAGGTGTCGAGGTCGATGAAGGAGAGCGCCACCATCGCCCAGGCGAAGATCAGCGCTCCGAACATGGCGGCGGAGAGGCCGTAGCGCCACGCGATGTAGCCGGACAGCGCGCCCGTCAGCGCTTCCACCACCGGGTAGCGCAGCGAGATCGGCTTGCGGCAGGCAGAGCACTTGCCGCCCAACGCGATGTAGCTCGCGACCGGGATGTTCTCCAGCGCGGTAATGCCGTGGCCGCAATGCGGGCAGGTGGAGCGCGGCACCACGAGGTTGTAGGCGGGCCCGGGGGCAGGCGCCTCGGTCCCGGCCAGCTCTGCGCACTCGGCGCGCCACTGCCGCTCCATCATCTTCGGCAGGCGGTGGATGACGACGTTGAGGAAGCTCCCGGCCACCAGGCCGAAGAGCACGGCCACCGCGACGAGGAAAAAAGCCTGTTGGTAGAGGACGGACATCCAGGATCAAGGAGATCGAGCTGTCAGGATCCAGCGAAGGCGCAGTTTCCTGGATCCTTGATCCTTGATCCTGAGTCCCGGGTCTAGACGGCTTGACCCATCTTGAAGATCGGCAGGTACATCGCGATCACCATGCCGCCGATCAGGGTTCCCAGCACGACCATGATCATCGGCTCCATCAGGCTCGACAACGCCTCCACGGCGTCGTCCACCTCCGCCTCGAAGAAGTCCGCGACCTTGCTGAGCATCGCGTCGAGCGAGCCCGCTTCCTCGCCGATCGACACCATCTGGATCACCATGTTGGGAAACACGTCGGTGCCCTGCATCGAGGAGGTCAGGCTCGAGCCGGTGGACACTTCGGACTGGATCTTCTTGGTGGCGACGTAGTACTCGTAGTTGCCGGAAGCGCCGGCGACCGAATCGAGCGCCTCGACCAGCGGCACGCCGGCGGCGAACATGGTGGAAAGCGTGCGCGCCCAGCGCGCGATGCACGAGATGCGCACCAGGTGGCCGAAGACGGGCAGCTTCAGCATCACGCGGTCCATGAAGATCTGCATCTTCACCGAGCGCTTCCAGGTGTAGAAGAACATGTAGAGCCCCAGGCCGAACCCGCCGAAGATGGCGTACCAGTACTGAACGAAGAAGTCGGAGATCGCCATCACCATCAGGGTCGGGCCGGGCAGATCGGCGCCGAAGTTGGAGAACACCTGCTTGAACGCGGGGATCACGAAGATCATGATGATCGCCGTGATGACGATCGCGACCACGATGATGGCGAGAGGGTAGAACAGCGCGGATTTGATCTTGCTCTTGATCGCCAGGATCTTTTCCTTGTAGGTCGCGAGGCGATCGAGCAGGGAGTCCAGGATACCGGCCGCCTCGCCCGCGCCGATCAGGTTGCAGAACAGCGCATCGAAGTAAAGCGGGTGCTTCTCGAACGCCTGCTTCAGGCTCGATCCCGTCTCCACCTCGGTCTTGATCTCCATGAGGAGACGCGAGACCGCCGGGTTGCTGTGCCCCTTGCCGACGATGTCGAAGGCCTGCAGCAGCGGGACGCCCGATTTCATCATGGTGGCGAGCTGGCGCGTGAACAGCGTGATGTCCTTCTCGGTGATCCTGCCGCCGCCGGAGAGCTTTTGCTGCTTGATCTCGACGACGCGAATGCCCTGGCGCCGCAGAATCGCGTTGACCTGGGCCTCGCCGCTCGCGCGCATCTCCCCGCGCACGGTCTTGTTGGTCTTGTCCGTGCCGGACCAGGTGAAATTGAATTCCTTGACGTCCGGCTTTCTTCCCGCTGCCGCTGCGGCCGTTGCCATGGCGAGCTCCCGGTTGCCCTGATGAAATTCCCCAATGAACCAATAGCTTAGAGACGCTACTTCATGCGAAATGATGCCCCGGATTCGCCGCTTTGTAAAGCCTGCACCGAAACGCCCCTTCGCAGCGCCCTATTTCAGGGGCGTTTTCGCCCCTGGGAACCTGTATCACGGCGCCGCGCCGGGCGCCCCGGTGGCGCGGGCGGCGGGGGCGGCGGGGGGCGGAACCCGCACCGCTTTCACCACCCGGTCCTGGGTCTGGACGATGTCCAGCTGCTGGCCGGCGATCTTGAGGCTGGTGCCGGGCGCCGGGATGTCCTGCAGGTGCTCGAGTATGAGGCCGTTGAGCGTTTTCGGCCCATCGAGCGGGAAGTTGAAGCCGAGCTTGCGGTTCAGCTCCCGCAGCGGAGTCGCGCCCTCCACCAGGTAGCTGCCGTCCGCCTGGCGGGTATAGCCTCCGGATTGCAGCGGCGACTGGGTCGTGAACTCGCCCACGATCTCCTCGAGGATGTCCTCCAGCGTCACCAGCCCCAGCAGCTCGCCGTACTCGTCCACCACCAGGCTCGTGCGGTCCTTCTGCTCCTGGAAATTCTGCAGCTGGGAAAACAGCGGGGTGCGGGCCGGCACGAAGTACGGCTTCTGCACCAGCTCAAGCAGCTTGGCGCGGGTGAGCTCCTCGTTCTGGACCAGGTTGAGCACGCTTCGCACCCGCAGCATGCCCAGCACCTGGTCGAGGTCCCCCTGGTAGACCAGCAGCCGCCGGTGGTGGGCGGTGGCGACCTGCTGCCGGATGTGCTCGAGCGGCGCGTCGATGTCGATCGCCTCGAGATGGTTGCGCGGCACCATCACGTCGTCCACCGTGATCTCCTGCAAGTCGAAGAGATTGAGCAGGATCGATACGTGCTTCTTGGGCAGGTAGTTGGATGACTCGAGCACGATCGTGCGGATTTCCTCCGGCGACAGCGGTTGCGGCCCGGAATCCTGCGGCTGGATACGCATCAGCTTGAGCAGCAGGTGGAGCAGCGCATTGGTGGAGGCCGAGAGCAGGTGCACGAACGGCGCCGCGATCCACGCGAGCGCGCGCATCGGCACCGCGACGAGGCGCGCGATCTCCTCCGCGTCGTGCTGCCCGAGCCGCTTGGGCACGATCTCGCCGGCGACGATGGTGATGTAAGTCACGGCGATCACGACGAATCCCGTGGCCAGGCTGCTGCTCAGCTTGTCTTCCATGCCCAGCGACTGCAGCCAGTCCGCCAGCGGCTCGGCGAACACCGCTTCGCTGACGATGCCGTTGAGCAGGCCGATGGAAGTGATCCCGATCTGGATCGTCGAAAGGAAGCGGGTCGGCTCGGCGCCAAGCTTCACGGCCGCGGCGGCCAGCGTGTCGCCGCCGCGGGAAAGGGTCGCGAGCCGCGAGCGGCGCGCGGTAAGCAGCGCCACCTCGGACATGGCAAACAGGCCGTTCAGGAATATGAGGAAGGCCACGATCAGCATTTCCATAGGTTCACCTTTCGACTGCGTCGATGCGGTGACGAGCCGCCAGTCGTAAGCCGCGAGTCGTCAGCCGTCAGCCGTCAGCCGCCAGCCACGAGCGTCACGCTCTTCCCAGTATCACTTCGAGGACGAACTTGCTGCCCAGGTAGGCGAGCACCAGCATGAAAAAGCCGGCCAGGGTCCAGCGCACCGCGACGCGGCCGCGCCAGCCGTAGATGTGCCGCCCCCCGAGCAGCGCCGCGAAGATCAGCCACGACAGGATGCCGAACACGGTCTTGTGATTGAAGCGCGCGGCCTTGCCGAACAACTCTTCGGAATAGATGACGCCGGTCGCCAGCGTGAGCGTGAGCAGCAGAAATCCCGCCCAGATGATGCGGAACAGCAGCGTCTCCATCGCGAGCAGCGGCGGCAGCCCCCGCAGCGCGCGCGGCAGGCTGCCGTCGTGCAGGCGCCGCTCGAGCAGGGCCATCAGCGCGACGTGGAGCGACGCAATGGTGAGCAGGCCGTAGGCGAGCATCGCCATCAGCAGGTGGAACTTGAACACCGTGAGCTCGGTGTTGGGCAGCGGGCGCGTCGGCGGCAGCAAGGCCGGCAGCAGCGTGGCGACCGCCGCCATCGGCAGGATCAGCGATTGCAGGCCGTCGAACCGGTAGTAGAAATTGCCCAGCCAGTAGATCAGCACCGTCAGCCAGAGTATCGCCGATACCGCGGTGCCGACGCCCAGGTGCAGCCCGTC
>DATFVY010000212.1:0-2939 GCA_035259925.1 Burkholderiales bacterium | reverse complement strand
CCGCCGGCGACAGCACATCATTGATTTCGAAGTCACCGTTGGGCGCGAGCTGAACGCCGGTCAGGTTCGTATTGAGCTCGACAAAGGGGGCCGCCGCTTCACAAATGAGCGTGGCAAACACGAACTGCCCGGTCGCCCTCCCGGCGCTGTTCCCGCCGCCCAGAATGAGCCCTTTTCCCTTCACCTTGATCTCGCCGCCCAGCCTCACTCTGGCATCCAGCTTGTCGATCACCCAGATCTGGCCGGCGGGGGGAACGTTACGGACAAAGTTCCGGTTCACTGCCTCCGAGGTCAGCGGCTGTGCCGGCGCCACCACCACGCCGCTCGAAACCGGAATGACGCCGATGCCTCCCTTGAACCTGGCGAGGGTATCGTCGTCCGCAGCGGCTGGCAGGGCCAGCATGCTTCCCATGAATAAAACAGGTATAAACACTTTCCTGACCATAGCTATTCCTCCTTGAGCTCGATGCGGTTAAGGGCAACGAAAATCGGCGGCACGTTTCGCGCTTGCGTCGCGTTGGGAAAACGGCGTCCGTTGCGCGAGATGAACAGATCCGCGCCGCGGATATTCCCGCTGCAGTCCCAAATCTTTTTCCCGGCCGAGCGCGCGAAACTAACGGCTTGATTCTTCGTGATCGTTGCAAAGTTGTGGCAGTTGCTGTTTCGTTGCGTGCGAATTTATTCCATGCCGCCGGATGGATTTTTTGTCGATGTCATGGTTTTGCCTGTCGGGGAAAAACCTTACGAGTTGTTGCATAGTCCAAAAGAACTATGCCGTCTGAAAGAAAACCGTATACTTCACTTCCTGAATCATTTGATGACTGACAACCAGACGATCAACGAAGAGACGCAGTGACGAGGTGACGCAGTGACGAAAAACCCTTTCTTCCGCCCTTCAACTTTTGCCTTCCGCCTTCAGGCCGCTACGGTGCTTGCGGCGGCGCTGATGTGCAGCACGGCCGCCGCACAGCAGTATCCGGCGCGGCCGATAAGAATGATCGTGCCGCAGGCGCCGGGCAGCGCCTCGGACACGGTCGCCCGGCTGCTTGCGGCCGAACTCACAAGCCAGATGAAGCAGCAGGTCGTGGTGGACAACCGGCCCGGCGGGGCGCTGCAGCTCGGGCTGGAGCTGACCGCGCGGTCGGCGCCGGACGGCTACACCATCGGCTACTGCATGATCGGCGCGATGGCGATCAGCCCCAACATGCTGAGCAAGCCCCCGGTGAACATCCAGAAGGACCTGCTTCCCATTTCGCAGACCACGACCGGCCAGATGCTGCTCGCGGCCTCGCCCGCTACGCAGTTCAACAGCGTGAAAGACGTAATCGCTGCCGCGAAGCAGAGCCCGGGGAAGCTCTTCAACGCCTCCTCGGGCAACGGGACACCCGGACATGTCGGCTTCGAGCTGTTCAAGTTCATGACCGGCACCCAGATCGTCCATGTTCCCTACAAGGGCGGAGCGGCGGGGATCAACGACCTCATCGCCGGCCAGGTCCAGCTCATGATGGAGAGCACGAACTCGATCACGCCGTTCGCCAAGGCGGGCCGGGTGCGCGCGCTCGCGGTCACCAGCGCGAAGCGCACCTCCGCGCTTCCGGACGTACCGACGCTCGCGGAATCGGGCGTGCCCGGCTACGAGGCAACGACCTGGACCGGCATTGTCGCCCCGGTCGGGCTGCCGAAGCCGCTTGTCGCGCGGCTCAACGCCGAAATGGCCAGGGCCGTCGCATCGCCCACGTTCAAAGAGAAGGCTCTGGCGATCGGCTCCGAGCCCATCAGCAGCACTCCGGAGGCCTTCGGCGCCTTCATCCGCAGCGAGTATTCGAAGTGGGGGGAAGTGATACGTCGATCCGGGGCGAAGATCGACTGACGACTGATGACCGACGGCTGACGACCTGTCAGCGATGCGGACTCAACTAGTTTCCATTCCGACGGACACGGTCCCGCTGGAAGGCGCTCTGCACGAGCCCGACCGCGGCAAGGCGAAGGGCGCGGTGCTGCTGTTCCACGGCAACACCATGAACTTCTACGTCGGGGCGCCGCGCTTCCTGCCTCCCGCATTGACCAGGCTCGGCCTCGTGTGTCTCGCCTTCAATCGCCGCGGCCACGACATCCTGAGCACCCGCAACAGCCGCACGCCGGAAGGGGGCGCGTTCCAGTCCACCGCAGAGGCGATCGCCGACAACCGCGCGGCCGCCGCGTGGCTCAAAGCGCGCGGCTTCCCGGCGCCGGTGGTGATTGGCCACAGCAACGGCGGCATGCTTGCGACCCGGCACGTGGTGGATCATCCGAAAACGCCGGCGCTGGTTCTGCTCTCGGCGGGGCGCGGTGGCGCGGGAGCGCCGGCGGGATCGGGCGGGCCGGAGCGCCTGTTCGCGGGCGACCGCATGGCCGAGCTGACGGAGCAGGCGCGCGCGCTGGTCGGGGCGGGGCGCGGACGCGACTTCATCCTCATGCCGGGCTGGTGGTACGTGATCACGGCCGAGAGCTTTCTCGACAGAATTGCGACGGTGCCGGACACGATAGCGCTCGCGCCGAAGATCAAGTGCCCGGTGCTGGCGATACGCGGCGACAAGGAGGAGCGCAACCGCTACCCCGCCGAGGAATTCCAGCGCGCTGCAGGCGGGCCATGCAGCGTCAAGATCGTCGAGAACTGCGACCACTTCTACAACGGCCGCGAGGACCACGTCGCCGGCATCGTGGCGTCGTGGCTCGCGGAGACGCTGGACCTTCCGGGCAAGAAGAAAGCCGGGAAGCCCCGGCGCTAGATGTTCATCTCCGTGATGTAAAGCCCGCCCGTGAACCGGTCGCCGGCATAGACCAGCCCGCGGTCGTCCCAGTACACGTCGTTGATCTGCACCGCGCCTTTCGGCGACAGCGCCGGGGCGCCGGGCACGAAGTAGGCGATCTCCTTCGGCTGGTACGGGTTGGAGAGGTCG
>DATFVY010000211.1:0-10924 GCA_035259925.1 Burkholderiales bacterium | reverse complement strand
CCCATTGGCTCGTCCATGCCGAAGGTGCGCATAAAGCCGGTGACCGCCGAGGCCATGCAGTGGCGCGCGTTGGGGTCGATGTTGTTGGAGCGAAAGCCGGCCTTGTAGAGCTTCACTGCCGCGTAGCCTTCCCATACCGTCCACTGGCCCGAGCCGAACATGCCGACGGTGGTGGGGCCGCCCGCCTTCAGCGCCGCCTTCCACTTTTCGGCCATGATGTCGAACGCCTCCTTCCACGAAACCGGCGTGAATTCGCCTTCCTTGTCGTAGCGACCGTTCTTCTTGCGCAGGAGCGGCGTCTTCAGGCGGTCGGCGCCGTACATGATCTTCGAGAGGAAATAGCCCTTGACGCAGTTGAGCCCGCGGTTGACCTCCGCCTCCGGATCACCCTGCGTCGCCACCACGCGGCCGTTCTGCGTGCCGACCAGCACGCCGCAGCCGGTGCCGCAGAAGCGACAGGGTGCCTTGTCCCAGCGGACCTTGGTGTCGCCTTTGCTCTCCGCCGCTTCTGCCGGCAGCGTGACCCCGGCAACCGCCGCCGCCGCCGCCGCGGCCTGGGACTTGATGAAGTCGCGCCTTGAAATAGTCATGGATTCGCCTCCTCGCGCCGGAGTTCGTCGTCGGAGTACTGGTAGACCATGGCGGCGGACAGGACCCCGTCCAGCCGGTGCAGCTGCACTATGGTGTCGGCGACGGAAGTTCCGGGGACATCCTCGACCGTAACGATGAAGCGTCCATCTCCGGTCTCGACATGGATCTGGACGCCGGGCAGCGCCGCAAGCTGGGCGCGGATGGTATCGGCCCGCTTCGGCATAGCGTAGACGATCGCGCTGCTGATGTTCATCACACCCCTCGGAGGGTCCCCCACATCAGCGGCCGTTCCGTCGTTGCCGAAGCGGCCTTATATAGGCAAAGACGAGGGAATACTCCCCCTCGTACTCCCCTGCCTCAAGTCCGTTTCACCCGTCAGTGAAACGGCTCGTGCAGTTTCCTTTTCTACGCCGCGTCGCGCCCGCTGTCCAGAGTCGGCATGGCTTCCCACCGGCCCGGGTCCGCAATCTGAGACGAAAAAGAGATGAACGCGTGATACGTTCGTGACCTGCTCTTTGGATACTGGTGGGAGGTGCGGGATTTTTTAGGGGAATCAAATAGTTCTCGCACCATATGACATCAACCACCACCTATCACCAAGGAGAGATCCATGAGGAAGCTTTTAGGCAAGATTCTCGCTGCGATTGCAATTGCAGTAATGATGGCCGGGTGCGCCGACACTATGAAGTCCGCAGAGAAGAACCCCTGCCCCTTACCGGAACCGCACAGCAGGCACTGCTAGTACTGACGTTCGGAAAGCGTAGAATGCGGCAAGCCGTGGCCCGCGCAGGGTCACGGCTGTTTTTTGGAATGATGCGGCGCGCGGGCCTTACAGGATCGCGCCGCCTCGATTCGTGACATGGTGCGCAACGTCCTCGTCATCGAAGACCAGCGGGATATCGCCCGCCTGATCCGGCTACACCTGCAGGACCTGTCCTGCAACGTGACGCTGCGCTTCGACGGGGATTCGGGCCTCGCCGAGGCCGAGGCCGGCCGCTGGGACCTGATCATCCTCGACCTCATGCTCCCCGGCATGGACGGGCTGGAGATCTGCCGGCGCCTGCGCGCGCGAGCGCTCTATACCCCGATCATGATGGTGACCGCCAAGGCGACCGAGATCGACCGGGTGCTGGGTCTGGAACTGGGGGCGGACGACTACCTCACCAAGCCCTTCAGCGTGCTCGAGCTCGTGGCCCGCGTGAAGGCGCTGTTCCGGCGCCTGGAGGCGCTTGCGGAGAGCAGCTCTACCGCCTCCAAGCACGTGATCCGCAGCGGCGAGCTGGCCATCAACCCCGAGAAGCGCGAAGTCACGCTCGAAGGCCGGGTGGTCAACCTGACGGCCAAGGAATTCGACCTGCTGCTGCACTTCGCCCGCAACCGCGGCAGGGTCTACAGCCGGCTGCAGCTGCTCGACGCCGTCTGGGGCTACGGCCACGACGGCTACGAGCACAACGTCAACTGCCACATCAACCGCCTGCGCGCCAAGATCGAGAAGAACCCGGCGCAGCCCAGGTTCATACTGACCGTGCGCAGCGTCGGTTACAAGTTCGCGGACAACCTCGTCCACGAAACGGCGTAACCCATGTTCGGCTCGCTCTACGCCAAGCTGGTCGCCGTGCTGGCGGGCATCGCGCTCGTCATGTCGCTCGCGTTCGTCCTCGTTATGCGTCACTCCGACACCGCGCTGCGCCAGGAAATCAGCCAGCGCGCCTATCGGACCTACGCCAGCCAGCTCGTCAAGGAGCATATTTTCCCGAAGGACCGCCTGGACCCCTCCGCCTTCCAGTCCGTGTTCGATCACATCAAGGTCGTGAACCCGCGCATCGATGCCTACCTGATCGATGCCAACGGCACGATCCTCGCCTCGTCGAGCAGGATCGGGGCGCTGAAGCGCAAGGCCGTGGACCTCGGCCCCGTGCAGAGCTTCCTCGCCGACGACCCGGTGCTGCCCATCCTCGGCGACGATCCCACCGACGACCAGGACCGGCGGGTATTTACCGCGACCCGCCTGACGCTCGTCCCGGACCGGGACGCCTACCTGTACCTCGTCATCAAGGGCATCCGCAGCGAAAGCGCCATGCAGCAGATCCTGGAGAGCTACGTGATGCGGGAAAACATCATGGTCATCGGCGGGGCGCTCCTGCTCGCGCTGCTGGCGGGCGCGCTCATCGTCGGCCTGCTGACGCGCCGCCTCCAGCGCCTCGCCCGCGTGATGGACCGGTTCCGCGAGAGCGGTTTCGCCGAGCAGGCCGCGCCCCAATCGCCGCGCGCGCATTCCGGCGACGAGATCGCCCGGCTTGCGGGCACCTTCAACGAGATGGCGGACCGCATCCTCGCCCAGATGCGCGAGCTGCGGCACACCGACAGCATGCGCCGCGAGCTGGTCGCCAACGTATCGCACGACCTGCGCACCCCGCTCGCGTCCCTGCAGGGGCATCTCGAGACGCTGCAATACAAGGGGGAGCGCCTCACGGAGGACGAGAAGCGCAGCTACCTGGAGATCGCGCTCAGGCAGAGCGAGCTCCTCTCCCAGCTCGTCGCCAAGTTGTTCGAGCTCGCCAAGCTCGATGCCGAGCGCCCCCCCATGCTGCCCGAGCCCTTCGTCCTCTCCGACCTGGTGCAGGACGTGGTCCAGCAGTTCGAGCTCACCGCCACCGGCAAGCAGATCGCGCTCGACGCCCAGTTGCCCCAGGACGTGCCGCTGGTCTTCGGCGACATCGGCCTCATCGAGCGGGCGCTGCGCAACCTGATCGAGAACTCGCTGCGCTTCACGCCGGCCGGCGGCGCGATCCGGGTGAGCGTGATCGCGGGCCAGGATCATGCCACCGTCCAGGTGACCGACACCGGCTGCGGCATCGACGCCGCGGACCTGCCGCGCATCTTCGACCGCTTCTACCGCGGCCAGAAAAGCCGCAGCGATTCCTCCGGCAACGCGGGCCTCGGGCTCGCGATCACCAAGCGGATACTGGAGCTGCACGGCAGCACCATCTCCGTCGCCAGCAGGCCCGGCCTGACTACCATCGGCTTCACCCTTCCCTACGCCGGCGCGGTCAGGGTACCCGAGGTGCCGGCGGGGGCACCTGCAACGGTGATCCCGCGACGCGCGGTCACGGCCTGAAACAGTCCGGGTACTGTGGTAGCGTTACCGCTCCCTGCGGGGCGCGCGCGCGATGAATCTCCACCGTCTACTGCTGGCCCGCGCGGCGAACAGGAAGCCGCTTGCCGTCGCGCTGATCGGCGCCGGCAAGTTCGGCTCGATGTTCCTCGCACAGGCCCGGCGCACGCCGGGCATCCACATCGTCGCAGTCGCCGATCTCGCGCCGCAGCGCGCGCGGGAGAGTCTCGGCCGTACTGGATGGGATGCATCGCGCTACGGCGCCCGCTCCCTCGACGAGGCGCAGCGCGACGGAACCACCTGCGTGACCGACGATGCGATGGGCGCGATCGCGTCAGGCCCCATCGAGATCGTCGTCGAGGCGACCGGGAATCCTGCGGCCGGCATCCGGCACGCGCTCGCCTGCTGCAAGCATGGCAAGCACATCGTGATGGTGAACGTGGAGGCGGACTGCCTGGCAGGCCCCCTTCTCGCCCGCCGCGCGCGGGAGGCGGGTATCGTCTATTCGCTCGCCTACGGCGACCAGCCGGCGCTGATCTGCGAGATGGTGGACTGGGCGCGTGCCGCAGGCTTCGAGGTCGTGGCGGCAGGCAAAGGCACGAAATATCTGCCCGCGTACCACGATTCCACGCCGGATACGGTCTGGGGCCACTACGGTTTCACGCCCGAACAGGTGGCGCAGGGCGACTTCAACGCCCAGATGTTCAATTCCTTTCTCGACGGCACCAAGTCCGCGATCGAGATGGCGGCGGTGTCGAATGCGACCGGCCTCCTGCCCGCGCCGGATGGACTCGCGTTTCCGCCCTGCGGCGTGGATGACCTGCCGCGCGTGTTGAAGCCGCGGGCCGAAGGCGGCCAGCTGCACCACCGCGGGCAAGTGGAAGTGGTCTCGAGCCTCGGGCGCGACGGCAAGCCGGTGGCGCGCGACCTGCGCTGGGGCGTTTACGCCACGTTCGCCGCCGATAGCGAATACGTGAAGCGTTGCTTCGCCGAATACGGGCTGGTGACGGACGAATCCGGAAACTACTCCGCGACGTATAAGCCTTACCACCTGATCGGGCTCGAGCTGGGGGTATCGGTCGCGAGCGTGGGGCTGCGAGGCGAGCCCACCGGCGCGCCGACGGGTTTCCGCGGCGATGTGGTAGCCGTTGCCAAGCGCGGCTTGAAGGCGGGCGAGACATTGGACGGCGAAGGTGGCTACACCGTCTGGGGCAAGCTCATGCCGGCGCGCGACTCGGTCGCTCGCGGCGGGCTGCCGATCGGGCTCGCGCATGGCGTCAGACTGACGCGCGCTGTCGCCAGGGGAGATGTCGTCACCTGGCGCGATATCGCGCTGCCGGAGACGGAAGCCGCGCGCTTGCGGCAGGAGATGGAAGCGATGTTTGCCGCGGAGTCGGGATTGCCCGCGCGGAACCACCAGATCACAAGCACCAAATGACAAACAAATTCCAAGCACGAAGCACCAAATTACAAACCGGGTTTGTTTGTGATTCGGGACTCGGGATTTGGGATTTGGAGTTTACGGGTAGAATAGCCCGCATGCAGCGACGTGATTTCATTGGGGCCTGTGCCGCAACCTGCGCGCTCGGGACCCAGGACCTCCGCGCCGCTGCCGGTGATCTCAAACCCCGCCTCTACGCGCGGGTGCAGCTCACCGACACCGCCGGCAAGCCGCTCAAGTCCGCGAGCCTCGTCGCGGACCGCAACTACATCTTCCACTACCCGTTCGAGACCACGCCCTGCTTCCTGCTGAACCTGGGCAAGCCGACGGTGCGCGATGTCCAGCTGAAGACCGAGGAAGGCTCGAACTACCAGTGGGCGGGCGGGGTCGGCGCCAACCGCGCCATCGTAGGCTACTCGGCGATCTGCGCGCACCGCATGAGCTATCCCACGCCGCAAATCAGCTTCATTTCCTATCGCGAGAAATCGACCGCCTCCGGGGTCATGAAGCCCAACACCATCCATTGCTGCTCCGAGCACAGCGAGTACGATCCGGCGGCGGGCGCCAGGGTCGTGAGCGGTCCCGCGCCGCAGCCGCTCGCCGCGATCCTGCTCGAGCACGACGCGAAGAGTGACACGCTGTACGCGGTCGGCACGCTGGGCGGCGAAATGTTCAACGCATTCTTCGACAAGTACGATTTCAGGCTTGCGATCGACTACGGATCGAGCCAGACGCGCAGGCGCGCCACCGGCCGCGCCGCGGTCACCGAGCTCGAACGGTTCTGCAAGCAGCAGGTGCGTTGCTGACCGGATAGCGTGACTGGCGACCGGTAACCGGTAATTGCTTAGTCGCTCAGCTACTTAGTCGCCTTGCGAACGGCACATTGCCCGCGGGCGGTAGATGCTGGATAGTTAGGTGGTTTTCGTCAATCCAGGAGGAGGCATGAAGAAGCATGCAATAAGCATTGTCTGTTGCGCCTTGTTCGTGGGCGGTTGCGCCGAGATGGACGTCGCCAAGAATCCGACGGCGACGGTAACGCTGGAGCCGCTCGGCGGATCGAACGTGCGGGGCGACCTGACCTTCACGCAGGTAGGCGATGTCGTGAGGATCACCGGCCTGGTCAGCGGCCACTCGAAGGGCCCGAAGGGCTTCCACATCCACGAGACCGGGGACTGCAGCGACCCCAAGGGCATGAGCGCGGGCGGCCATTACAACCCGGGCAAGCATAAGCACGGCGGGCCCTACGAGGCCGAGAAGCATGCGGGCGATCTCGGGAATATCACTTTCGGCGATGACGGCACGGCCAGGATCAACTTCACCGTCGGCGATATCTCCGTGAGCCGGGGCACCTCCAACGGCATCATCGGCAAGGCCGTCATCGTTCACGCGGCGGCGGACGACCTCATGACCGACCCGACCGGCAACTCCGGCGGGCGGGTTGCCTGCGGAGTTATCAAGTAACAAGTCCGCACCACCCCATCGGCCCGCTCCGGAAACGGAGCGGGCTTTTCTTTTCGCGCGCAGCTGCGTGCGATCCTCCAGCGGGCCGTACAATCAGCCGCGATGATCCCGTGGCTGCGTTCGGCTGACCCCTTCCCGCCCCTCGAGCGCGCGCTCGAAGAGCCGAATGGCCTCCTCTGCGCCGGCGCCGATCTCTCGGTCGAGCGCCTCGTCGCCGCCTACGAGCGCGGCATCTTTCCGTGGTACAGCGACGGCCAGCCGGTGCTGTGGTGGAGCCCCGATCCGCGCATGGTGTTGTTCCCGGACAAGCTCAGGGTGCCGCGCTCGCTGAGGAAACGGCTGGCGCGACTCGACTACGAGGTGACCGCCGATACCGCCTTCGAGGAAGTGATCCGCGGCTGCGCCGCGCCGCGGCCCGGGCACGACGGCACCTGGATCACCGACGACATGATAGCGGCCTACCTGCGGCTGCACCGCGCCGGTCACGCGCACTCGGTGGAGACCTGGATCGGCGGCCGCCTTGCGGGCGGGCTCTACGGCGTCGCGCTCGGGCGTATGTACTACGGCGAGTCCATGTTCACGCGCGCGCCCGACGCGTCCAAGATTGCGCTGGTGCACCTCGTGCGGCAGCTCGAGCGCCTCGGCTGCGGCATGATCGACTGCCAGATGGCGACCGCCCACCTCGCCCGCTTCGGCGCGGCCGAGATTCCACGGGCGCGCTTTGTACGAAAGCTCGGGGAATTGGTAAACTATCCGCGGACAGCACGGAAATGGCGGCTCGACGATGACCTACTTGACTGAATTTCCGCTCTCGGTGCTGCAGTTCTACGCAACGGCACCCTATCCGTGCAGCTACCTGCCGGAGCGGATGGCGCGCTCGCAGGTCGCGACACCCAGCCATCTCATCGACGGCGCCGTGTACTCGGAGCTGGTGCGGGCGGGCTTCCGCCGCAGCGGCGCCTTTACCTACCGCCCGTTCTGCGACCATTGCCGTGCCTGCGTGCCGGTGCGCATCCTGGCGGAGGAATTCGAGCCGTCGCGCACCCAGCGCCGCACGCTGAAGCGCCACGGGGAGCTCAAGGCCGAGATGCTCGACCTCAAGTACAGCCCCGAACACTACGCGCTCTACCTGCGCTACCAGTCGCGGCGCCACTCCGGCGGCGGCATGGACCAGGACAGCCGCGAGCAGTACCGGCATTTCCTGCTGCAGAGCAACGTCGAATCGCGCCTCATCGAGTTCCGCGAGGACGGCGTGCTGCGCATGGTCTCGATCCTCGACCGGCTGCAGGACGGGCTGTCCTCGGTCTATACCTTCTTCGACCCGGACGTCGACGGCGCGAGCTTCGGCACCTACAACATCCTGTGGCAGATAGACCTCTGCAAGACCCTCGACCTGCCCTATCTCTACCTCGGCTACTGGATCGCCCAGAGCCGCAAGATGGCCTACAAGATCCAGTTCCAGCCCATGCAGGGGCTCGTCGACGGGAAGTGGCAGGCCGTCACGCCGAAAGCAAAGGCGTGAGTCGTGATTCGTGAATCGTGAGTCGACCCGACGCTCACCCGCGAATCACCAATCACGAATCACGCCTTTCCTTCTTGGGGTGCCGGCGGCTCTCCCTCCCGCCGCTCGGTCCAGCGGCGCACCAGGTTGAAACCGACGGCGAGCAGCGTCGGCCCGAGGAAAATCCCGACGAAGCCCCAGGCGAGCACCCCGCCCAGCACGCCGAGCAGCACCAGCACGAAGGGCAGGCTCGCCCCACGACTGATGAGCAGCGGCTTCACGACGTTGTCTATCCCGCTCACCACGAAGAATCCCCATAGCGCCATGAAAATGGCCCATCCCGCCTGGTCGTGGTAAACCAGCCAGCCCGTGGCGCCGAGCCAGATCAGCGGCGGGCCGGCCGGGACGATCGACAGGATGAACACGAGCGAAGCCAGCATGAACGCCCCCGGCACGCCCGCGATCCAGAAGCCGATCAGCGCCGCGAGCCCCTGCGCCAGCCCCGTGCCCACGATGCCGTAGACCACGCCCGTGATGGTGCCGCCGATCACGCTCAACAGCCGCTCGGTCAGATCGCCGGCGACGCGGTTCAGGGCGTTGCGCAGTCCTTCCACCAGCGCGAGGCCGTCCCGGTAGAAGAAATAGGCGATGAAGGCGATGAGGACGAACTGCAGCACGCCCTCGGCGATAATGAGGCCGGTCGCCACCAGTCCCTGTCGCAGCGGCCCGGCAAAGCGCTTGAGGGCCTCGGTGAGCTGTTCGCGGCTGCCCGCGAGCTCGCGCCAGCCGGCGTCGAGGTACTCGCCGAACAGCGGGATCGTCTTGACCCACAACGGCGGCTGCGGCAGGCCTCCTTCGAGCACCACGCGCAGGTTCTCGATGAGGGTCGGGACGTCGTCGCGCAGGCTCAGGGCGATCAGCGTGAGGGGCACCACCAGGACGACGATGATGAGCAGCGTCATGAACAGCGCCGCGAGCCAGCGCCGCCCCCCCACCTTGCCCTCGACGTAGCGGTAGACCGGCCAGGTCGAGAAACACAGGATCGCGGCCGCCAGCACGGCGCCGAGGAACGGCAACAGCACCACGAGACAGCCGACCGCCAGCAGCACGATTGCCGCGATCTGCACGCTCTGCTCGATGCGGCGTTCCGAGACCATGCGGCCTTCTAGCACGCGGTCGGCGTGGGGTCAAACACGAGCCGGCCGCCAAGCGCAGGCAAGTTCCAAGCTCCAGATACCAAACCTCAAACACATTCCAAACTCCAGGTCTCAAACGTTTGGTGCTTGGGGGTTGGTGCTTCGTGCTTGAATACAGGGCGGTAGAATGACGCCATGTATTCTCTGGTGCGCCCGCTGCTGTTCGCGCTCGAGCCCGAAACTGCGCACCATTTCACCCTCGATGCCTATGCGGGCCTCGCGCGCCTGGGGCTCGCGCGCTCCGCGGCCCCCGCTCCCGCCGCGTGCGCGCGCGAGGTGATGGGCCTGCGCTTTCCCAACCCGGTGGGTCTCGCGGCGGGGCTCGACAAGAACGGGGAATACATCGACGCGCTGGCGCGCCTCGGCTTCGGCTTCCTCGAGGTCGGCACCGTGACGCCGCGTCCGCAGCCGGGCAACCCGCGGCCGCGCATGTTCCGCCTGCCTGCCGCGCGCGCCCTGATCAACCGGCTCGGCTTCAACAACGACGGCGTCGAGCGCCTGGTCGAGAACGTGAAGCGCGCGCGCTACCGCGGCGTGCTGGGCATCAACATCGGCAAGAACGCGGACACGCCGCTCGAGCGCGCCGCCGACGATTACATCGCCTGCCTGCGGGCAGTCTATCCGGTCGCAAGCTACGTGACCGTCAACGTTTCCTCTCCCAACACGCGCGACCTGCGGCAACTGCAGCAGGGGCCGGCGCTCGACGACCTGCTCGGCGCCCTGAAATCCGAGCAGCGCGCCCTTGCCGGCCGGCACTCCCGTCACGTCCCGCTCGCGGTCAAGATCGCCCCGGACCTCGACGCGGGACAGATCGCGGGGATGGCCGAAGCTTTCCAGCGCCACCGCGTGGACGCAGTAATCGCGACCAACACCACCACGGCGCGCGATGGCGTCGCCGGCTCGCCCCATGCCGGGGAGGCGGGCGGTCTGAGTGGAGCTCCGGTGACGGAGTGCTCGACCCGTATCGTGCGCGAGCTGGTGCGGGCGCTGCGCGGCGCGATCCCGGTGATCGGGGTGGGCGGCATCATGAGCGGCGCGGATGCGCGAGACAAGATCGCGGCAGGCGCGAGCCTGGTGCAGCTATATACGGGGCTGATCTATCGCGGGCCGGAGCTCATAGCAGAGTGCGTGGACGCACTCTGCGGAGCCGGGAGATCGGGAGATCGGGAGATCGGGAGATCGTAATGCGATTTTTCCACCTTCCGCCCTCGCGCCCTCCCGCCCTCACGGAATCTCAGGCGCGGCCCGTGTCGGCGCCCTGGTGCGCGCGCCGCAGCTTTTCTCTCGTCGCATGCAGCTCGCCGGTCAATCGCACGTTCTCGATGCGCAGGCGGAGCATGTCGCTCATGTGCTGGTGGGAGCGTCGCGCTATCATGATCACTGCCACGAGAAACACCGCGATCAGCCATCCCATCGCGTAGTGCACGTAGTCCTGCTGCAGCGGGAAACGGACCACCGCCGGAACCAAAGTCAAGACGGCGTACGCCAGGAAGGCCGGAAAAACCGGAGCAAGCGTGGTCACGCTGCCCGCCACCATTCCCCCCAGCATGAACGCCACGAAGACCTGGTGAGCGATGTTCATCGGCGGGAACAGGAGCCATGCCGCGGAGCCCCATACG
>DATFVY010000210.1:0-7304 GCA_035259925.1 Burkholderiales bacterium | reverse complement strand
TCGACAGGCCGGAGCTGGGTTTCTACGTTGTCGCTCAGCGGAACGGTGACATCGTAGGCTCCTTGATGGTAACGACAGAGTGGAGCGATTGGCGCAATGGTTCCTTCTGGTGGATCCAAAGTGTCTATGTGCTTCCCCAGGCGAGACGACAGGGAATCTACCGCCGGTTGCATGAATTCGTTAAGGCTGAGGCAGGCAGGAAAGGGGATGTCTGCGGCTTCCGTCTCTACGTCGAACGAGGGAATGTCCCGGCGCAAAACACATATGCTTCTCTTGGCATGGTGGAAACCGAGTACAAACTCTACGAGGAGCTCAAGCGGAACACAAAGTTCTTCGAGAAGGCGGCATGACGAACAGAGCTTGTCGCGCAGACAGGGGCGAGGGGCCGCCCGGGAAGTGGATACCCGGGGTCCATCGCCTCATCACGGCGTCACCTGTCGCTCTTGACCAGTTGAGCGCCACGCTCCGCGATCATCACCGTCGGCGTGTTGGTGTTACCCGAAGTGATCGTCGGCATGATCGAGGCGTCGATCACGCGCAGGCGCTCGATGCCGCGCACGCGGAGTTGCGCATCCACCACCGCTGAGCGGTCGTCCGCCCTCCCCATCTTGCACGTTCCCACCGGATGGAAGATCGTGGTGCCGATCTTTCCCGCGCCATCGAGCAGCTCTGCATCGGTCTGGAGTGCCGGGCCCGGCATGAATTCCTCCGGGGCGTACGGCCTTAGCGCCTCGGTGCCGGTGACGATGCGGCGCGTCAGGCGCAGCGAGTCAACGGCGACCTTGCGGTCTACCGCCGTGGATAGGTAGTTCGGCTTGATCGCCGGGTACGCGCGCGGATCGGCGGAGGTGATCTGCACGTGCCCGCGCGACGTCGGCCGCAGGTTGCACACGCTCGCCGTAATGGCCGGGAACGGGTGCGGCGGCGTGCCGAAGCGATCGAGCGAGATCGGCTGGATGTGGTACTCCAGGTTGGGCGTGGCCTGCGACGGATCGGACTTGACGAAGGCGCCGAGCTGCGACGGCGGCATCGTCATGGGGCCGGTGCGGAACAGCAGGTACTCCAGCCCGATCTTCGCCTTGCTCCACCAGGAATGGAGCATGGTGTTGAGCGTCACGGCGTTCTTCACCCTGAACGCCATGCGCAGCTGCAGGTGGTCCTGCAGGTTCTCGCCGACCGGCAGGTCATGCGCGACCGGGATGCCGTGCCGCTGCAGCAGCGCGCCCGGCCCGATACCGGAAAGCTGCAGGATCTGGGGGCTTCCGATCGCGCCGGAAGCCAGGAGGGTCTCGCGCCGCGCCCCGGCGAAAAGCGCTTCCCCGCCCTGCTCGAATTCCACGCCCAGCACCCGCTTGCCCTCCAGCCGCAGCTTCCTCACGAGGGCGCCCGTCACCACGGTCAGATTGGGGCGCTTCATCGCCGGCCTGAGGAACGCCTTCGACGCGTTCCAGCGCACGCCGTTCTTCTGGTTCACCTCGAAGCGCGATACGCCCTCGTTGTTGCCGCGGTTGAAATCGTCGGTCCGGGGGATGCCCGACTCCACCGCCGCTTCGCGGAACGCCTCGATGATGTCCCACTTCGTGCGCGGCGTCTCCACGCGCCACTCGCCGCCCTGCCCGTGCTTCTCGTCCGCGCCGCGCCAGTGGTCTTCGACGTCCATGAAGACGGGCAGCACGTCCTGCCACGACCAGCGGGAGTCGCCCGCGACTTGCGCCCACTCGTCGTAGTCGCGCGCCTGGCCGCGCAGGTAGAGCATGGCGTTGATCGACGATGAGCCACCGAGCACCTTGCCCCGCGGATAGTTGATTGCGCGCCCGTTGAGCCCGGCCTCGGGCTCGGTCTTGTAACACCAGTCGGTGCGCGGGTTGCCGATGCAGTAGAGATAGCCGACCGGGATATGGATCCAGATCCAGTCGTCCTTCCCGCCCGCCTCCAGCAGCAGCACGGATACGTTGGGATCAGCGCTCAGGCGGTTCGCCAGCACGCAGCCGGCCGTGCCGGCGCCGGCGATGACGTAGTCGAAAGGCCCGATGCTGCGCATGCGGCGTGAGAGCGTGAGCGCGGGAGAGCGGGAGGGCGAGCAAGGCCTTCCGATCTCACGATCTCCCGATCTCACGACCTCCCGGATTCTTCATCATCGCGCTGCTGCTCGCATGGAGAAGCCGAGCAGCACGACGATGATGGCGAGAAGCACCAGCGCCGACAGCGCCAGCGACCAGTGTATGCCGATCAGCGCGCCGAGTATGCCGACGGTCACTCCGCTGAAGGCACGGAAGCCGTTGTGGGACATGTGGAACAGCCCGACCAGGCGGCCGCGCAGGTGGGCCGGCGCCTCGAGCTGGACCAGCGCCTGCGCCATCGAGACGAACGCCAGATAGAGAAACCCCGTCATGAACATCAGCGCGACGGCCAGCGCGTAGTTGGTCGCCACGGCGAAGCCCGCCACGCTGACGCACCAGACGATGGCGAGCACGATCGCCGTCCGCGGGCGGGCCTGAAGGCGGACCTGGCTCTCCAGCAGGATGCCGGCCGCGAGAGCCCCCGCCGCGTTGGCGGAGAGCAGAATCGCATACGACGTATCGGCCTTCTCGGTGCCGAGATCGTGCGCGTACTCAGGCATCTGCGCCAGGAAGGCGTTGCCGACCAGGAGCGAGGACACGCCCGCCAGCAGCATCATGGATAGCAGGGTGCGGTTGCTGGATACCTCCCGCAGCGTAGCCGCGGCGTCGCCGAACCAGCCGGACCGCGGCGACGGCGCTTGCTGGCGGCGCTCCAGCGTGCCGAAGGGTACTTTCCAGAGCCATACCACCAGCGGCACGTAGATCAGGACGTTCGCGAGCAGGCCCGCCGCCGGGCCCAGCAGCAGCATCAGCCCCCCGCCCACCGCCGGACCCAGGAATATGCCGAGCTGCCGCGTAGTCGCATTGAGCCGCACCGCGCTGACGATGTGCTCCCGCCCCACGATGTCGTGGATCAGCACCTGGCTCGCGGGCGCCCACAGCACCCCCGCCATGCCGTGGATAACCAGGAGCACGGCCGCGTGCCACATCTCGATCGTGTCCGTGATGAACAGCACCGCCCACGCCGCCGACACGGCCATGAACAGCAGCATGGCGACCTGGATGATGCGCCGGGAATCGTAGCGGTCGGCGAACGCGCCGAAATAGACGGAAAACAGCAGGAACGGCAGCCAGTGGGACAGCACCGCGAAACCGGCGAGCGCGGGAGACTGGAATTTCTCGAAGATGACCCAGTAGCTGATGACGTGCTCGATGTTGTCCGCCATCATGGCGAGCGCCGTCGTGATGCAGTAACTGCGGAACCCCGGTTGGCGCAGCGCTCCAAAGGAGAGCGGCGCGGCCGGCGGCGCGGCGCTCGTGGGATTCGGGTCGGTCATATTGTGGAAGCGGGGCTCGCGCGGCTGGACTAGAATGGTAATCGAATACGGTAATGGGTAATGAGTAATGGGTAATGCGTGGCCGTGTGACGCAGGTTCCGGTCACAGGTCACCGGTCACAGGTCACTGACTCGATGCGCGACTTCCAGCTCTCCAAGCTGTTCTTCGACCTGCAAAGCCCGCCGGCAGCGGAGGAGTACCGCGCGCACCGCGCGCGGGTGCTGGACCGCTACTCCCTGAAACCGGAGGTAAGAGCCGCGGTCGAACGCGATGACGTCGCGTACCTCTCGAAGCTTGTTAACCCGTACCTGCTGAGGTTCTATTTCCACATGTCGGGCATGCCGGAAGACGATTTCCTGAGCAGGATCCGCGCCGCCGGCGCCCCCGCCGCGAAGGCCCGCCATGGCTGAGCTCGTCGGCGTCTTCGCCTCCAGCCACGGTCCCATGATCGTGCGCAGCTGGTCCACGCTCGGGCCGGCGCCGAAGGAGAGCCTTACCGCGGCGTTCACCGAGCTGGGACGACGCATCAGGGCCGCGCGTGCGGACGCGCTGGTCGTGATCTCGCCCGACCACTGGGTCAACTTCTTCATCGACAACCTGCCCGGGATCTGCGTCGGCGTGGGCGAAACGCATGACGGGCCGCCCGAGCCCTGGTTCAAGGCGTTCCCGCATCGCACGATTCCCGGGCACCCGCAGCTCGCGAACCACATCGTCGAGACCGCGTTCCAGCGCGATTTCGAGCCATCGGTCTCGTACAAGCTCGCGCTCGACCACGGCTTCTGCATACCGCTGTGGAAAGCCGGGATAGATCCCCTCCCCCCGATCGTCCCCATCGTGCTGAACGATCTCGAGCCGCCGCATCCCAGCGTCAAGCGCTGCTTCGCCTGGGGCTCGATGCTCGCCGAAGCCGTCGCCAGCTATCCCGGCAGGCTGCGCGTGGCGATCCTCGCCACCGGCGGCCTCAGCCACTCGATCGGCGAGCCCGACATGGGCCGCATCGACGAGGCCTTCGACCGCGAGTGCCTGCGCCGCTTCGAGGCCGGGGATCCGCAGGGCCTGTTCGGCTTCCTCAACGAGCGGCTGGGCAAGGCCGGCAACGGCGCGGCCGAGGTGCGCAACTGGGTCGCCGCCCACGGCGCGGCGCGCGGGCGCGGCTTCGAGCTCATCAAGTACGACCCGATCCCTGACGTGTACGTGGGCTGCGGATTCGCCTCGTGGAAGGTTTGACACGCATTCTTCTCGCGGCCGGGCTGGCGTGCGCGACCTCCGCCGGCATATTCGCGGCGGAACTCCAGGAATTCGTGGAAATGCGCCGCCTGCTCGCCGAAGCCATCGAGAAGGGCGTGAATCAGCAGCGCAAGCAATCCGGCGGCCCGGCGATAGACCGGCGGGTCATCGCGGCGATGGGGAAGGTGCCGCGGCAGGAATTCGCGCCGCCGGACCTGCGTCCTTATGCCTACCTCGACCGGCCCCTGACCGTCGGGCCCGGTCCCGATTCAACGATCTCGCAGCCCTCGCTCGTCGCCATGATGACGGACCTGCTCGCGATCAAGCACGGCGAGCGGGTCCTCGAAGTCGGCATCGGCGGCGGCTATCACACGGCGATTCTGGCGGAGATGACGCCCGACGTGTACAGCGTCGAATTCGATCCCAAGGTGGCCGAGGCTGCCAACCGCACCCTGAACCGGCTCGGCTACGGCGGCGCCAAGGTCAACGTCGCCGACGGCTACTACGGCTGGCGTCCCGGCGCCCCCTACGACGCGATCCTGGTCCGCATGGCGATCCCGGACGTCACTTCGGCGCTGATCGAGCAGCTCAAGCCGGGCGGGCGGCTGGTCGCGCCGGTCGGGCCCGCCGAAGGGGTGCAGATCCTGGTCCTGCTGCGCAAGGCAGCCGATGGCCAGGTCACCGAAACGGAGCTCATGCCGGTCCGCTTCCGCGCCCTCCCCGGCGGCACCCGCCTCTGAGCTCAGTCGTCAGTCATCAGTCGTCAGTCTTAACAAAGTGTTACATCTCCCCTGCGAACGGCCGCGCGCGCCGCGCGTTCTGAGGAATGCAGGCCCCGATCGGGGATCTCTTCAACTACCCAGGAGATGGACATGAGCAAGCTGATTACCACTACCCTCGTTTCGCTCGCCCTCGCCGCTGCGGCCCCTCTGGCAGCCGCCCAGGCAACGGCGCCCGACGCATCACAGAAGAGCCAGGCGCAGCGCCCGGACCAGGGCAAGCGAGAATTCCGCATGCCCAGCGAGCGCGTCGAAGCGCGCCTTGCCGACGCAAAGACCAGGCTGAAGATCACCGCGGAGCAGGAAGCGCAATGGAACGCCTTCGCCGACGTGACCCGCCGGCACGCGAAGGCGGCCGATGAGCATGTGAAGGCGATGCGCGACAGCAAGCGCCCGCAAGAGCGGCTGACCGCCGTGGAACGCATGGAGCGCCGCCAGCAAATGGCGGCCACGCATGCCCAGCGCCTCAGCGAAGTGATCGCCGCCGCGAAGCCCCTGTATGCGGCGCTTTCGACCGAGCAAAAGGCGATCGCGGACGAGATGCTGACGCCGCGTCGGGGGCATGGCCGTCGCGGCCATCATGGGTCGCGTCCTGCCTGAAGCGCAGTGAGGAAGTGAAGCAGTGAGGAAGTGAGGAAGTAACAAACGGCAGGAAGGGCGGCCTCGGCCGCCCTTCCTGTTTTTCGGGGTGCCCATTGCTACCCACCGCCTCCACCCCGGTGTGCGATCCGTCACACCCGCCTATTTCACCCCTGTTACACCGCTTACAGACTGTTGCACTTTGTTCGTGTCCCTGCCCGGCCGCCGGGCGTTAATGTGGATGCAGGCAATCATGAAAGGAGCATGCCATGAACACGAAGATGACTCTGGGCACTCTGGTACTGGGCACGTTGATCACGGCGGCCGCGCCCGCTTTTGCCGACCCGCCGCGTTGGGCCCCGGCGCACGGCTACCGCCATCACCATGACCGGGTGGTAGTCCGCCAGCACCGTCCGACGGTCGTGACGCGCACGGTAGTCGTCCGCGAGCCGGTCGTCGTCAGGCGCACGGTAGTGGTGGAACGCCCGGTGTTCGTCCATCGCCAGCCGGTCGTGGTTCACAGGCCGGTCTACCACGCGGCGCCGGTCTACCCGGTGCAGGCGAATGGAGTAGTTCTCGGCACCCTCGGCGGCGCGCTCATCGGCTCGGTGATCGGCAGCCAGAGCGGCCACCCGAGTGACCAGGCCGCGGGGACCGTGATCGGCGCGGTGATCGGCGGAGTGATCGGCAGCCAGGCGGACCGCTACTAACCGCGTTGCTGGTACCACGAAAAAGGGCAGCTTCGGCTGTCCTTTTTCTTGTACCGCGTGATGGGCAATGGGTGATGGGTAATGCGCAGATCGGCTCACGCCTTTCCCGCGAGCTCCCGGCGCATGATGGCGGCGCCCTCGACCATCGCGCACAGCTTTCCAAACGCGACCTCCCGGGGCAAGTATTTCATGCCGCAGTCGGGCGCGACGATGATGTCCTCGGCCCTGACGTAGGGCAGCGCCCGGCGGATGCGCCCGGCGACCGTTGCCGGCGTCTCGACATTCATGTCGTTCAAGTCGATCACGCCGAGCAGGATCCTCTTCCCGGGCAGCGTTTTCAGCACCGAGCAGTCGAGGTTGGACTGCGCCGTTTCGATCGAGACCTGCTTGCAGCTGCAGCCCGCCAGCTCGCCCAGGAACGAGTACCCCGACGGCCGCTGGTGGATGATGGCCGCGTAGCCGAAGCAGACGTGCACGCAGGTCGTGCCGTTGATCCCTTCGAGAGCGCGGTTGAGCGCCTTCAGACCGTACTCGCGCGCCTTCTCCGGCCGCGCCTGCATGTAGGGCTCGTCCACCTGCACGATATCGGCTCCCGCGGCAAACAGGTCGCGG
>DATFVY010000209.1:0-5181 GCA_035259925.1 Burkholderiales bacterium | reverse complement strand
GCGCAGGGGTTCCACCTGCGGACGAGCCATGGTCTCGAAGCGGACCTGGTCGAAGTGCTTCGGGCAGCGCCGATCCCGCGCAATCAGGGGGTGATCGGGCAGGCGATGGCCGAGCTGAGGCCGATACAGATCCCCGACATTGTGGACCGGCCGGAACTCATTTTCGCCCGCGTCCGGTCCGTTATTACCCGACTCGGCTATCGGTCCGTGCTCGCCGTTCCCCTTCGGCGCGAGCAGAAAATCTTCGGCGCCCTGATCGTGTCGCGGCGCCGGCCGGGAAGCTTTGCGGACGAGATCGTCAATCTCCTCGAGACCTTTGCCGCCCAGTCCGGACTGGCCATAGACAATGCGCGGCTGTTCCGCGAGACGGAGGCAAAGGGGCGGCAGCTCGAGCTCGCCAACCTCGCCCGATCCCGCTTTCTCGCGGCCGCGAGCCACGATCTGCGCCAGCCCTTGCACACGTTGTCGCTCTACAGCGCGGCGCTCAAGCTGAACGCCCCCGACGGCACTACGGGCGATATCGCGAGACACATCTACAAGGTGCTTGCGTCGCTGTCGGCCCTGGTGGACTCGCTGCTCGATATCTCCAAGCTCGATGCGGGCGCGGTGCAGCCGGACCTGCAGAACGTGAGCCTGAAATCGGTTATCGAGCGTATCGAGGCCGACTATCGCCCTCTCGCGAACGGCAAGGGGCTGGAGTTCCACGTCAACGCCGACGACGACATCGAATTGCAGACCGACCCCGTCCTGTTCGAGCGCTTGATGCGAAACCTCGTGGACAATGCGTTCAAGTACACCGCCACGGGTAACGTCACGCTCGGCGCCGAGGCAGACGGGAGCAAGGCGCGCATCATCGTGCGCGACACCGGTCCCGGCATTCCCCCGGCCGAGCGCGAGCGCATCTTCGAGGAGTTCTACCAGATCGGCAACCCGGAGCGCGACCGCGTGCAGGGGCTGGGGCTCGGCCTGGCGATCGTGCAGCGCATCGCGCATCTGCTCGGGCTGGAGATCAGGCTGGAGTCGGAGCCCGGGCGCGGGTCGATTTTCACGGTGACGGCGCCGCTGGCCACGGAGGAGCGCACGGCGCCGCGCCCGCCCGCCGCGCCCGACGCGGCGGACCCGCGCGTCCTGATAGGCGCCAGAGTTCTGGTGATCGACGATGAGCCGGACGTGCGCGCCGGCATGCGCGAGATGCTCGAGCACCTGGGATGCCGGGTTGCGATCTGCAGCGGTTACGCCGACGCCGAGCGATTGATCGACCAGGATGGGCTCGAGGACGTGCACCTGATCGTCAGCGATTTCCGCCTGCGCCAGCACGAAAACGGGATCGAAACGGTGCGCCGCCTGCGCGCGCGCCTGGGGGACGTGCCGGCGCTGCTGGTGAGCGGCGATACCGCTCCCGAGCGGCTGCGTGAGGCGCAATCGAGCGGCCTGCCGCTGCTGCACAAGCCCGTCCCTGCCGAGAAACTGATGAAGGCGATGCTCGCGGCGCTGCGGCGCTGACGCTGTACCCCACCTTTGGGCGTCGCCTGGCTGGGGCAGAGGCACCCGCTCCGCCCTGCCGTTCGGCTAGTACTTCCGGACGAGCCCGCATTCGTCTTTCGACGAATTCCCCACGCCGGCCCCCCCCTCCAGAATCTCCCGAGATCTCAGAGAAGGGCCCCGCCCTTCCGAAGAGACAGGAGGATCAGGAAATGGACTTGTTTTCCGAGGCGGCCGTAGCCGCCCACGCAAGCACCGCGGGTTGGGTCGCCTGGTTGTACGTGGCCACGAACTCATTGCGCATCATCGCGTATGCGCCCCAGATCCGCGCGGTCCTGAGGGCCCAGGATGGCGCCGTGGCCGTGTCGATCACGACCTGGGCCCTCTTTACGTTCGCGAACCTGACCGCAACCCTTTACGGCTGGCTGGTGATCCACGACAGCGCGTTCTGCGCGATTTTCACGGGTAACCTGATGTGTACCGCCGCCGTGACGTTCATCGCGACGCTGAAGCGCGTGAAAAGTCGCCGCGCGTCCCGCGATTGCGTCCTGGTAAACGACGCTGCACCCGTGTGACCGCGACGGGATATCTGACCGCCCGCGGTGCTCCGCTGCACGCAGCCAGCGTGAAAAGGACCCTCTCAGACCAGGCGCAAGCCCAGCTTCGCGGCGGCGTAAACCGCCTCGGTGCGGTTGCGGGCATCCAGCGCGCGGAGCACCGAGGAAAGATGCGCCTTGACGGTGCCTTCGGAGACGTCCAGTTCGCGCGCGATGATCTTGTTCGACTTGCCCTGGATGACGCAGCGCAGGACGGCCATTTGCCGCGGCGTGAGGCCGGGCAGCGCCGTGTCGCAGGCAGTCGCGCGGGACTCGGCAGGCGCAGGAGTCCGGGCCGCGTCGAGCACCGTCGGCGGCAGGTACACGCCGCGTGCAAGCACGAGCCGCAGGGCCTGAATCAGTACCTCGGGGGTCGAGGACTTGGGAATGAAGCCCATGGCGCCGCGCTCGATAGCGGCGCGCACCACGCCCGAATTGTCCTCGCCGGAGAGAACAACCAGGGGCGCCGCAGGAATCGTGTCGCGCAGCGCCGCCAGCGCGTCCAGGCCGGCGACACCCGGCATCTTGAGGTCGAGCAGGACGAGATCGTAGCTGCGAGCGGCCGTGCGCTGGAGGGCTTCCGCGCAGTCGCTCGCCTCGTCTACTTCGAGCGCAGCATCGAGACTGCGCAGCAGAAACTTGAGGCCCTCCCGGAACAGCGCGTGATCATCGATCAGCAGGATATTCATGGACAAGGCTCCCCCGCATGCACCGCCTGAGCATACGCCGGCGGCCGCGCCCGGGCATCGGCCTTCTGGCTACGACTTTCGTCTAGTTCCGGACAGCTCCCGCTGCGCTGCGACATCAGGCAGCGGATGTCGAGCCTCCCGGCAGTCGCCCTCCGCAGGCTTCACTCCGCCGCCCCCTTCGCCTTGAGCAGGCGCCACACCTTTTCCGGCGTGATCGGGATGTCGATGTGGGTGACCCCCAGGTGGCGCAGCGCGTCCACCACCGCATTGGCGATCGCAGGCGGCGCGCCGACAGTTGCCGATTCCCCCACGCCCTTCGCGCCGAGCGGGTGGTGCGGCGAGGGCGTTACCGTCTTGTCAGTCTCCCAGTGCGGGGTTTCCAGCGCCGTGGGCACGTAGTAGTCCATGAAGCTTCCGCCGGAGATGTTGCCCTCCTCGTCGTAGCTGATCTCCTCGTAGAGCGCCGGCGCGAGCCCCTGCGTGAGGCCGCCGTGGATCTGACCCTCGACGATCATCGGGTTGATGATGTTGCCGCAGTCATCCACGGCGATGAAGCGGCGCACCTTGACCTCTCCCGTGCCGCGGTCGATGTCCACGACGCAGATGTAGCTGCCGAAGGGGAAGGTGAGGTTGGGCGGATCGTAGTAATGGACCGCCTCGAGTCCCGCCTCCATGCCCTGCGGGTGATTGGTGTACGCGGCGAAGGCGATCTCCTGGATGGTTTTCGCCTTTTGTGGAGCACCCTTGACGGAGAACTTGCCGGGCTCCCATTCCAGATCGCTCTCGCTCACCTCCAGCAGGTGGGCGGCGATTTTCTTCGCCTTGTCGCGGATCTTGCGCGCCGCCAGCGCGCAGGCCGCGCCCGAGGTCGGCGTCGAGCGGCTGGCGTAGGTGCCAAGACCATAGGGCGCAGTATCAGTATCGCCTTCCTCCACCTGCACGTGCGCCGCGGGTATGCCAAGCTCCTCGGCGACGATCTGGGCATAGGTCGTCTCGTGGCCCTGGCCCTGACTCTTGGTGCCGAAGCGGGCGATCGCCTTGCCCGTGGGATGGATGCGGATCTCGGCCGAGTCGAACATCTTGAGGCCCAGGATATCGAAGTGCTTGGAGGGACCGGCGCCGACGATCTCGGTAAAGCTGCAGATGCCGATGCCCATCAGCTCGCCCTTCCTGCGCTTCTCCGCCTGCTCCTTGCGCAATGCGTCGTAGCCGATGATATCCATCGCCTTTTTCAGCGCCGCGGGGTAATTACCACTGTCGTACTCCCAGCCCAGCACCGACTTGTACGGAAACTGCTCCGGCTTGATGAAGTTCTTCATGCGGAACTCGGCCGGATCCATGTTGAGCTTCTGCGCCAGTGCGTCGGCCGCGCGCTCGATGGCGTGCACCGCCTCGGTCACGCGGAAAGAGCAGCGGTAGGCGACACCGCCGGGCGGCTTGTGGGTGTAGGCCGCGTCCACCTCGCAGAAGGCGTGCTTCAGATCGTACGAGCCGGTGCAGATCGAGAACAGTCCCGCCGGAAATTTCGACGGGTTTGCCGAAGCGTTGGCATAGCCGTGATCGGCCACAGTCTTGATCTTCAACGCCGTCAGGGTGCCGTCCTTCCGCGCCCCGAGCTCCACCTTCATGTGGTAGTCGCGGGCGAAGGAGTCGGCCTGCAGGTTCTCCATCCGGTCCTCGATCCACTTCACCGGCTTGCCGATCACGACCGACGCCGCGATCGCCACGACGTAGCCCGGATAGACCGGCACCTTGCCGCCGAAGCCGCCGCCGATGTCCGGCGACACGACGCGGATCTTCTCCTCGGAGAGGCCGACGTGGCCCGCGACGAGCGCAAGCACCGTGCGCACTGCATGCGGCGCCTGCGTGGTCATGTATACCGTGAGCTTGCCTTCGGCGGAGTTGAAATCCGCGATGCAGCCGCAGGTCTCCATCGACGCGACGTGGATGCGCGGCAGGTACACGTTTTCAGCCGCCACCACGTCGGCAGCCTTGAGCGCGCGCTCGGCGTCGGCCTTATCGCCCGCCTCCCAGTGGAAAGCGAGGTTGTCCTTCTTGCCCTCCTTGTCCTTGCGCAGCACCGGCGCGCCGGGCGCGAGCGACTTGTGCGGATCGACCATCACCGGCAGCGGCTCGTACTCGACCTCCACCGCGTCCGCCCCGTCGGCGGCGCTATAGCGCTCGGTGGCGATCACCGCGCACACCTCCTGCGCCTGGTACATGACTTCGTCCGTCGGCAGCACCATCTGGGTGTCGGCGGAGATCGTCGGCATCCAGTGCAGGTTGTACTTGGCGAGCGTCGGCCCGTCGATCACCGCCAGCACGCCGGGTATCTTGAGCGCCTTCTCGGTGTTGATCTTCTTGATCTTCGCGTGCGCGTAGGGGCTGCGCACGATGTCCATGTAGAGCATCCC
>DATFVY010000208.1:0-7733 GCA_035259925.1 Burkholderiales bacterium | reverse complement strand
TCCTGCCGCGGTCCGCCACTCCCTGCAACGGCCCAAGCGACACGGCGTCCGCCGTCGTGCCGCGCAGCACGCGGGCGTGGATCACCGAGCTGGGCTGGCCGAACGCCGAGTGATAGTTGGCGAGCTTGAGGTAGCAGCCCTGACCCTCGTAGAGCGTCGGGCCCTTGTAGTCCATCTTGCGCGCGCCGTTGACCCATGCCGTGATGTAGCCGTCCGCGCCGGAGGACCATTTCAGATGGTAGACGAAGTGGTACCAGGTATTCCTCACGACGGGGCCGATCGGCGCGTGGTAGAGAGTGGGCCTGGCTTGCCTGCCGTGCGCCACCTGGAAGACCAGACCGGTGGGACGGTCCGCGGCGATCGCGGTTGCCGGCATCGCGTTGATCTGGAAATTGGCCTGGCCCCCACCCGGGGCGCTGTTGTGGAAATCGAAGACGACGCCCCAGTTCCACCGGTCGCGGGTGCTCATGGGCGGGTCCACGTAGTCGTCGGGAAACAGGATCGAATGGGCCCACCACTGCTCCCTGCCCTCGTAGCAGTCGGTCGCGGCCTGCGACAGCGTGAGATCGTTGCGCTCGGCCTCGCCGCTGCCCGCGACGTTGCTGTCGCCCGGCCTGGTATGAAGGCGCACTCCCTTCATGCCGGCGACGTTCACGAGCGAGGCGCGGCCCCTCGCCTTCGCCTGCTCCGCGAAGCGGCACTCGGTCCACGAGCCCTGGAACATGCAGGCGTATTTCACCGAAGAGTCGGGCCGCGCGGTGACAGTGGCGGTCTGCGCCCAACCCTCCGGCATGCCGGGAGCTATGACCAAAGCGGCTAGTGCGAGGCGTATCGCGCGTGGCATGGCCGTCCGAGGCGTTTGCAGGGACCCATTCTCCATCGGCTCCGGCATAGCTCCGCCGCGGCCGGCGTGCGCCAGAATGCCCCAAATGGACTAGGGGCATCTGAGGCCTTTCCTGCCACGCTTAACGGGGTGTCGCTAGGCTTCCAGGAAGTCCTAGAAAGCCACCCCCCAGGCGATGAAGATCTGCCTCGTCGGCATCGACAACCTGCCGCTCCTGGCGCGCGAATACAGGCACCACCCCATCGGCGGTGAATCGGTACAGCAAGCGCTGCTCGGCCGGGCGCTGGCGCGCCGCGGCCATGAGGTCAGCATGGTGGTCCGGGACTATGGCCAGGCCGACGGCGCCGTGCGGGACGCGATACGCGTCTTCAAGGCCTTTCGTCCCGATGCGGGGCTGCCCGTCCTTCGCTTCATACACCCGCGCTGGACCGGCATGTGGTCGGCGCTGGCGCGGGCCGATGCCGACATCTACTACACGAGCTGCGCCGGCATGCACGTCGGCCTGCTCGCGCTGTTCTGCCGGCGCCATCGCCGGCGCTTCGTCTTCCGCGCCGCGAGCGATTCCGACTGTGACCCACGCCGCCTGCTCGTGCGCTTTGCGCGCGATCGCTGGCTCTACGCGCTGGGCCTGCGGCGGGCCGACGCCATTCTCGTGCAGAGCGACACGCAGGCTGCGGCCTTGAAGCGCAACTACGGGCTGGCGGGCCGGGTGGCGGGAATGCTGGTGGAAAAGCCGGCGCCGGCTGGCGCCCGCGATATCGACGTGCTGTGGGTCGGCAACATCCGGCAGGTCAAGAGACCGGACCGCATGCTCGCGCTCGCCGCGAGCGTGCCGCAAGCGAAGATACATATGGTGGGAGGACCACTGCCCGGCGAGAAAGCCTTGTTCCGGGAAGTCGGGCGCGCGGCTGCGGCCAGCGCCAACGTCACCTTCCACGGCCGCCTGTCGTACTGGGACACCAACGAGCTATACGCGCGGGCCAGGCTGCTCGCCAACACCTCCGACGTCGAAGGGTTCCCGAATTCGTACCTGCAAGCCTGGATCAGGGGCGTCCCCGTCGTCGCTCTCATCGATCCGGACGGCGTGATCGAGCGGGAGGGCCTCGGCGTTGCCGCGAGATCCTCCGCCGGGATGCTGGATGCAATCAGGAAGCTGCTGGGTGATCCCGCCGCGTGGCAGGCGGCGAGCGACCGCTGCCGCGCGTTCATGGCCAGGGAATACGGCGAGGACCAGGTTCTGGCCGCCTACCTCGACACCTTCGACAAGGTCCTGCGCCGGGACGGCGCTGACGCCGGAATCGCCGTCCCGAGCAGCGCGCGCCATGTCTGAGACGCCCGTCATCATCACGATAGACACCGAGGGCGACGATCTCTGGGCCAGGCCGCGGCAGATCACCACCCGCAACGCGGAGTACCTGCCCCGCTTCCAGTCCCTCTGCGAGCGCTTCGGGTTCAAGCCGGTCTACCTGACGAACCACGAGATGGCACTGTCCGATGTCTTCGTCGAGTTCGGGCGCGACGTCGTCGCGCGCGGCGCCGGGGAGATCGGGATGCACCTGCACGCATGGAACTCGCCGCCGCTCGTGCCGCTGACGAGCGACGATTTCCGCTTCCAGCCCTACCTGATCGAGTATCCAGAGCCGGTGATGAGGGAGAAGATCCGCAGCCTCACCTGCCTCCTCGAAGACCGCTTCGATCGCGACATGGTCAGCCATCGCGCCGGGCGCTGGGCTCTTGACGGCCGCTATGCTGCGATGCTGATCGAAGAGGGCTACCGCGTGGACTGCTCGGTCACCCCCGGAGTGGACTGGCGCGGGAATCCGGGCGATCCCCACGGGAGCGGCGGCTCGGACTACACCGCCTTTCCCGGACGGCCTTACTTCCTCGATCCCTCCGACATCTCGGCACCGGCGGCGGGCGCGCTGCTGGAGGTGCCGATGAGCATACGCCCGAGCGGCCTCTACCGCAGGGCGCCCGGCGCGTACCGCATTCCCCTGCTGCGGCGGGCCGCCAATTGGGTGTCGCTGGGCGTGAGCTGGCTGTGCCCTATCCAGCCCGCGCTGCGCGCGTCATTGGATCGCAATTTCGACGCCATGCTGCGCATGGCGCGCGCGGCGCGGGCGGAGGACGCAACCCACATGGAGTTCATGCTGCATTCCTCCGAGCTCATGCCGGGCGGCAGCCCGACGCTGCGCAGCGCATCGGATATCGACCGCCTGTACGAGTATCTGGAGATTCTGTTCGAGGGCCTTTCCGCCTGGTGCCGCGGCATGACATTGAGGGAGTTTCACGCATGGTTCCGGAAGTCACCGGCCCCGCAGATGGGGTGCGCCTGATGATCAGGCTGAACGGCCGTGGCGCGGCGTACGGCGAGGTCTGGTACGGCGAGGAGCCGCCGCGCGATCCCGGGGTCGATATCGTCCTCTACCGTCACCGGCCCGCCCCACCCACCGGCGCCGAATCCACCTCGTCCCTCTCCCTGGTGACGGACCTCTCCGTCGGGGAAGACGCGATGCGGGACCAGTTCGGCAAGGATTGCCGCTACAAGATCAGGCGCGCGGAAACGAGGGACAGGCTGCACACGGAGTTCATCGTCGATCCCGAACGCAGGCTGGATGAATTCCGCGCCTTCTACGACTCGTTCGCGCGGCAAAAGTCGGTCGGGCCCTCCGACCATCGATGGCTCGTCGCCGCCTGCCGTGTGCGCCGGCTCGCGATGTCGTCGGCCTCCCGCGACGGCGAGGCGCTGGTGTGGCATGCCTACTTCGTGTCCGGAACGACGGCCCGGCTCGAATACACCGGCTCCTCCTTCAGGGACAGGGAAAACGAATATCGCGCCCTCGTCGGGCGGGCGAATCGCCTGCTGCACTGGCGCGACATGCTGCAGTTCAAGGAAATGGGAATCAGGCGCTACGACTGGGGCGGAATCTTCGAGGACGAATCCGTGCCGGAGAACGCGGGGATCAACCGGTTCAAGAAGGAATTCGGCGGAAGGCAGGAACGGA
Organism: Burkholderiales bacterium; assembly: GCA_035259925.1. Taxonomy (GTDB): domain Bacteria; phylum Pseudomonadota; class Gammaproteobacteria; order Burkholderiales; family SG8-41; genus SG8-41. The sequence goes on along the minus strand of DATFVY010000208.1, from coordinate 3,884 downwards.
CCTACGACTGCGCGGTGCCGGTGACCCTCAAGGGCCGCATCTATCTGCCCCTGCGCAATGCCTGGCGTCGCCGGCGTTCCGCTCGCCCGGGCGCAACGGAGACTGCGCGATGAATCCCCATATTGCGCTCCCGGGCGTCCCGCCCGTCCGCCGCTGGCTGGACGGCACCGATCACGCGGACGTTTACGTGTGCCCCGATTGCAAGACAGCCCTCGAGGGCCTCCATTGCAGAAAGTGCTGCCGTGAATACGCCCGGCAGGACGGCATCCCGATCCTGTTGTCGGGCGATCCGAGATTCCAGCCGGCGCGCGAAATCTCGAAGTCATACGACGCGATCTATCGCGAGCACCATAACGCCTGGGAAAACCAGGGCAGGACCCCCGCCTTCATCGACTACTTTTCCTCGCTCCTGGGGCAGTTCCCGCGCCGTCGCTTTCTCGAAATCGGCTGCGGCGAGGGCTTCCTGCTCTCCGCGCTGGCGCAGGACGGGAAATTCGCCATCGACCTCTCCACCCGGGCCATCGGCGCGGCGCGCACCCGGGCGCGGGCGCAATTCAGCGTCGCGCTGGCCGAGCAGTTGCCCTTCCCGGACGGCCACTTCGACCTCGTGGCCAGCGTCGGCGTGATGGAGCATTTTCTCGACATCAGGGAAGCGACGCGGGAGATCGCCAGGGTGCTGAGCCCGGGCGGCCATTATGTTGCGCTGACCCACGTGCATCTGGCGCTGGCGGAGAAGCTGCGCCACAAGCTGAGGGAGTACGTCTTCCCCGTGCCCAGGCCGTTGCGCCTCGCCCGGTGGTTGAAGGGCAAGCTCTCCCCGCCCGCCTATCCCCGGCAGGTGATCCAGCACAAGTTCACGCGACGCAGCGGCGCGTCGTCGCTGGAAGACAGCGGCCTGCAGGTGATGGACATCCTGCATACGGGAAGGGATCCCGAGCTTCCCCTGATCGGCCCGTGGGTGATCATCTACGTCGCGCAGAAGCAGGGGCGCGCGCCGTGAGGGAAGCCGTCGCGAAGGCGATTCATCTGAGCGGCCTCCCGTTTCTGATCCGCCACGCCATCGCGCGCAGCCGGGCCACCATCGTTCACTACCACGCGCCGCGGCCGGAGGTGCTCGACCGGCACCTGGCCTGGCTGGCTCGCCGCTATGCATTCATCCCGCTCGAGCGTCTCGTGCAGGCGATCCACGCGCGGGATTGGTCCGGCATCCCGCCCTATGCCCTGGTGGTGACGCTGGACGACGGGCACATGACGAACCGTGCCGCGCTCGATGTTTTCCGCAGGCACGGGGTGGTGCCGACGCTCTACCTGTGCTCGCAGATCGCGGGCACCCGGCGGCACTTCTGGTTCAGGTTCCCCGCGGCGGACGTCGACGCGCTGATGCGGCTGCCGACACACGAACGGCTCCGGAGACTCGCCGCGGCCGGCTACTCGCCGACGGCGCAATACCCCGAGGCCGAGCGCCAGGCGTTGAGCCGCGAGGAGATCGCCGAGATGGCGGACGGCGTCGAGTTCGGGTCGCATTCGCGCTTCCACCCGGTGCTGACCATGTGCAGCGACCAGGAGTGCGCCGAGGAGATCGTCGTGTCGCATGCGGAAGTGGAAGCGCTGACCGGCCGCCGCTGCGACCACTTCGCCTACCCCAACGGGGACTACACGGAGCGTGAAATCGAGCTCGTGCGCAGCGCCGGCTACCGCTCGGCGCGGACCATCGACGTGGGGTGGAACGGGGCAAATACCGATCCCTACCGCCTGAAGGTCACCGGGGTCGCAGACGATGCGTCCGTGCACCGCCTGGCGGCTCAGCTATCCGGGGTGATGGGCTACCTGCGCTACCTGCGCCGGGGCAGCCTGCGGGGCCGGTGGCCGACCATCCTGCCGGAGCAGCGCCGGCCGTTCATGGCCACGGCAACGGCGGAAAAAGCGCGCAGCGGATCGCCGCCCGCGTTCATCGTGGGCCTGGGCGAGAACGGCTACGGCGTTCTGCGCAGCCTGGCGCGCGAACGGGTCCGCGCGGTCGGCTTCGCGACCCGGCCCGAGGACTTCGGCCGCTGCTCGAGATACTGCGAAACGCAGGCTCTGCCGGACTCCCTCGATGACCGGCAGACCGTCCGGGCCCTGATCGAGCGGGCAAGGAACGGGGCAGGCAAGCCGGTGCTTTTTCCCACTTCCGACCGCCACACCAGCATCCTGGCCCGGCACCGCGAGGCGCTGGCCCCGCACTTTCATTTCCACTGGGTGGAGGAGGAAGCCTTGCGGCACATCGTGGACAAGGCCCGCATGAGCCGGGTCTGCGGCAACGCGGGCGTGCTGACTCCCCGCACCCACGTCGTCGGGCTGGACGAGGACCTGGCCGGCCCGGCCGAAGGGCTGTCGTTCCCCTGCCTCATCAAGCCGAACCGCAGTTTCGACACCCCGTTTCCGGCCGACATCAAGAACGTCATCGTGCGCTCGCCCGCGGAATTCCTCGCCCTCTACCGGGAGCATCCGGAACTGCGGGGCGCGACCATCTGCCAGGAAATCATCGAGGGCGGCGACGACGCCATTTTCCAGTGCACGGCCCTGATCCGCGCGTCCGGCGAAGTGGGGGCCCTGTTCTGCGCGCGCAAGCTCCACCAGTTCCGTCCCGGCTACGGAGTGATGTGCTTCGGGCGCAGCGAGGAGAACGACGCCGTCGCGGCGCTGACGCTGCGGTTGCTGCGGGCCCTGCAGTACCGGGGACTGGCCTCGCTGGAATTCAAACGCCGGGCGCGGGACGGCCGCTACTACTTCATCGAGATGAACCCGCGGCTGCCCTGGTACAACTCCCTCTTCCTCGCCGGCGGGGTCAACCTTCCCTACCTTGCCTATCGCGACCTGGCGGGAGGCCCGCGGCCGCAGCCAGCCGTGCCGAGGCAGCGGGATGGCATCCACTGGATCAGCTTCAAGCTGAACCTCGGTTGGCTGCTCCTGTCGCCGGGAAAGGCCCGCGCCAGGCTGCTCTCGTGGCTGCGCTCGCTGGCGCGGGCGCGCTCCTGCGCCTGGTTCGATTGGCGGGATCCCATGCCGTTTCTGCGCGCCACGACGAACCTGGTGGTGCGGCTCTGCCAGGAGCTGTATGCCGGCATCGCCGAGCATTCCCGCGCGGCCGCGCGAGGGTGGTTCGAACGGCACGCCAAGTGACCCGGCACGGCCTCCTCGTCACCGGCGGCACGGGCTGGATCGGCTCCCGCCATCGTCGAGGCGATGGTTGCCGGCTAGCGGCGCCCGATGAAATAGACGGACGGAAGCAGGAAGCGCCCGACGCCGATCGAGCCCAGGACACCGAGCGGCCCTGCCTTGTCGGCATAGACCTCGAGATAGTACTGCAGCGTGATGTCCTGCACGGACGAGAATATGCTGCCCAGCGCCGCGCCGAGCTCTTCCGCGGAAAACCCCGCGTGCGCGCCGTACTCGTTGCGAAAGCGCCCGCGCAGGCGCGCCGACCAGTCCTGCGCATTCCACAGCAGCTTCTGCCAGGGTGACGCATCCTTGCTCCCCATGTACCCCAGGAGCCGCAGCCGATTGGGCGTGCCCACGCAGTAGTGCCCGCCCTCCGTCAGCACCCGGCGCATTTCAGCCAGCGCCGCGCGGTAGCGCGGGATATGCTCGAGCGCGTGGTAGGAATACACCAGGTCGAAGGACTCGTCGGCGAATTCGAGGCTTTCCGCGTCTCCCTGCTGGAGCGTCGCGCGCCCGGCGTGCGCCGGGTCGAAATCCGCGCTCGTGTCTATTCCCGTGGCGTGAGCGCCGAGCTCCTGCGCGAGTATCGCCGCCTCCAGTCCGGAACCGCAGCCCACGACGAGTATCCGCGCGGGTGGCTCCGGGATGCTGCGCCGCAGGCAGCGCGCGATCGCTTCCGTCTT
>DATFVY010000207.1:0-8826 GCA_035259925.1 Burkholderiales bacterium | reverse complement strand
GTCTATGGCACGCGCGCCCCCCCGGCATGCCCGTAATAGCGGTGCTGCGCGTCCGGTGCGTCCGCAGCGTGCAGCGCCAGGCCCACCAGCATTCCGAGGTTGGTCCACAACAGAAAGGCCATCGGCGGCTGCAGCAGTATCGGATTGAAGGTGTAGGTCACGACGCCGGCGACCGACATGACGGCCAGCGCGTGCGCGCACGGCGCCCAGCCGCGGTCGAGCTGCTGCGGCTCCAGCAGGTTTGCGTAAACGACGCGCGCGATGCGCGCCAGAGCCCAGGTCCACAGCGCCATCCCCAGGATCCCGCCATTCGCGAGCAGGTCCAGCACATCGCTGTGGGACGGCAAAGTGTTCCCGGCGCCGCGTATCGAGTAGAGCGTGAATTTCTCGACGGCTTCCGCGGCGAACAGCCTGCCCCACAGCGGCGAATCCAGGAAGCGCTCCCACGCCAGGCGGTAGGTTTCCAGGCGGTAGTCGACGTTGCCCGTGGGAAGATCGAGAGCGCCGCGCGAGCCGTACCAGGCAAAGAGAGCCGCGGCGGTCCCGCCCAGCACGAACAGCCAGTAGACCAGCGCCGTGCGCCCTGCCCCGCGCCGCGGCGTCATCCTGGGAACCGCCAGCGCCAGCGCGATATAGGCGACGGTCAGCGCGCCGATCAGATAGGCAGTGTATTTGTGCGACAACCACGCCATGGCGAGGAAAAAACCGAATCCCGCCCAGCGCACCAGCCCGCGATCCCTCTGGGCATAGAACAGCACGGCCAGGGGAATCACCAGGAAGATCTGCTCGTGGTAGACCTGGCGCACGCCGTAGTTGGCGATGAGGTACGCGCCCATGACGGCCGCCGCCGCGAGCAGGATCCGGAAATAGGCGCGCAGCAGCGCCTCGGGAGCCTCCGACCGCAGCACTACTGCCGCGGCGCCGTAGGTCAGCAGCATGTAGAGGCCGACGTTGAGGAAGGTTTCCTGGATACCCTGGACGAACCGCGCATGCAGGCTTCCGCCCAGGACCAGCGCGGCAAGCAGGAGCAGCGGCCACAACGCGGACCCGAGCAGCGCCAGCCGGGCGCCGTTGCGCCCGGCTGCGCGCAGGCCGAATCCCACGAGGGTAAGCACGATGGCGGGAAGCACGACCGCGAGCGCAAGGTGCTTCACGATCGTATCCGCTGCCAGCCGCAGCTCCAGCGGGTCCACCGCCACGACGGCCGCGACAGCGACAGCGAGCAGGAACCAGTACTCCGTCCACATCAGGCCGGCGCCCACGCGCCCCGGCACGCCTCTCGTTCCCGTCCTCGATGCTACTGCGGTCATGTTCCTGCCTCAGTTACCGGCCACTGTTGTCAAGCGCTCAGACGCGCACGCGCCGGCACGGCGTCGTCGACCGGGGGTGCAGACTCGTCTGGCGCGAAAGGTTCCGGGCCACGCACGATGCGGTTGGCGCCGACCACCGTGCAGTACGCAGGAACGTCGCGGGTCACGACCGCGTTGGCGCCGATGGTCGCGCCGCGCCCTACCCGTACCGCCCCCAGGACCTTCGCTCCCGCTCCGATGGCAACATCGTCCCCGATCACGGGCGCGGCGTGCACGCCGCGGTCCTTGGCCCCGAGCGTGACCTGCTGCATGATCGCCACCCGGTGGCCGATCACGGTGTCGGCGTGTATGACAATGCCGTACGGATGCCCCATGAGGATGGGCGAGTGGATGCGGCAGTAAACATCGCTGTTGAGCAGGATGCGCATCAGCTTGGCCAGCACCGGAGTATTCCGCCGGCAGAAGTACTGCAGGAGGCGCGCCGCGACGGGATTCTCCGCGATGCGCAGTTCAGGGTGGCGGAATTCGAGCCGCCCCTGCAGCACGTTCAGTATCGCGGCATCAACCTCCTGCGCCACGAGCGGCAGCTCCTGCCGGGCGTCCACGACGGCCGCGTTCCACTGGTGCGCGGCAAGCTCGAGGTAGCTCTGCCGCTGGCGCTCCGACTCCTCGGCCGATACCTCGCTCTTGCGCGCCTGGAGCACGTCGGCCGGGGCATCGAGCAGCACCCACAAATCGGGGCCGGGCACGCACTTCGCCGCCCACCGGGCAAGCGACAGGGGGCCGCCGTAGCGATATCGCCTGGGATCGACGAGCAGGTCGCGGTAATAGCGGTCGAACACCACCAGGGTCGAGCGGCGCTTCAACGGCCACACGCGCAGCGCGTAGCCCGCCACGTAATCGAGCAGCATGTGAATGAGCTTGGCGATGGAGGCGATGCGCCCCCTGGGCGGCAGCTCATGGGGCGTGGTAACCGGGAGGACTGACGATTTCCCGCCTCCGACAACGCGCGGGCGCAGGTGGAGGGACCGGGTCCCGCGGAAAACCGGGGCCAGGTCGGCCATCACGAGCTCGATCACGCTGCTCTTGCCGCTGCCATCGGGACCGATGACGGCGACGGTCATTCCCGTCGGGCGCAACACGCGCTCGGCGCGGCGCTTCAGCTCGCCGAACGCAGCCGCGGCCGAAAGCGGCGCGGAGCGTCGCAGCGCGCGTCTCAGCCGCGGCAGCATGCCCCGCACGAGAAACCACTCGTTGTCCCCGGCGGCGCGGGATATCAGGTCCGCGTCGTCCACGTCCGGCCAGTAGCGGACAATCCCGCCCAATGCCCCGCCGGGATCGGCGTGCCAGCGATCCGACAGAAACTCGCCCTGGGCGGGGTCCAGCTCCTGCTTGTCCACCTTTTTCAGAAGGTAGTAGATGAACTGCATGTGCGCGGCCGGAACCTGGAAGCCCTGCTCGCGCCCGCGCCCGTCGGTCGCCGGCCCACGCCCGGCCAGAATCTCGTCGGCGGCCAGCAAGCGCCGGCCGCCACGGTAATAGTCGCCGCAGAAGTCCAGCGCCAGGAAGCCGAAGCCGCCGGAGTCGCGCGCCCAGGCGATCACGAAATAGCTTGCGGCCTGCTCGTGCCGGATCCACTGCACGACGTGGATGCCGAGCTCGTGCGCAAAACGCGCGACGAGCCGCGGCACGGCGGAGAACGCTTTCTGCTCCACCACGATGTCCAGGTCGCTCGTAATCGTCTCCGGGTACGCCCGGACGTCGCCGACCACGCAATAAACCATGCCGTTCCGCTCGAGGAAGCGGAACAGGGCTTGCGCCACATGGCAGCGGTCATCCCTCATCAGGCAGCAAGCCTTCGGTAGTCCTCGAGCGCGGTGGCTGCAATGCTCTTCCATTGCAGGTTGTCGAGCGCGTAGCGGCGCCCGGCCAGCCCCATCGCCCGCCATTCGGCACGCCGTTGCAGCAGCGCGAGCAGCCCTTGCCCGACCGCGGCTGGCGTCGGTTCCACCACGACCCCGCAGCCGCTGGCGGCGACGTGGCGCGCGATGCCCGCGCGCTCGGAGACGAGCAGCACGCGCGCGGCCAGCATGGCCTCGAGCGCCGCCAGCCCGAAGCCCTCGAAGCGCGACGGCAGGCAGAAAACGTCGTGCTCCGCGATGATCCGCGGCGCCGGCCGCCCGTAGTCCGCGTTGAGGAACGTCACTCCGCCCGCGACCGTCCCCTCAGCGGCCTGCCTCTCGAGGCGCGCGCGGTCGCCCCAGTCCGGACCCTGCAGCGTCAGGCGGGCGTCGGCCACGGCGGTGAGATGCGGCAACGCGCTCAGCAGGATGTCCAGTCCCTTGTTGTAGGCGTCTATCCTGCCGAGGAATACAAGGTGCACCGGCGCCTCCGGCACGCGCCACCGCAGCTGGGACTCCGGCGGGACGGCGTCCAGCGCAACGCCGTTCATCGTTTCGATGACGCGCGTGCCGATGCCGAGCCGCCGCAGGCAGGCCTCGTGCTTCGCGTCGAGCAGCTGCACCGCCCGTGCCCGCTTGAGCAGCCTGCGTTCGAACAGGTACCAATAAGGCCATTTCAGATGCGCGTTCGTGCCGAAGACCGCGCGATCGTAGGGATCGTGGGGCACCACCACATACGGCACGCCGTGGCGCAGCAGCCAGCGCCCCATCGAGTAAACGGATGGATGAAACATCCCGTTGAGCAGGCACAGCCCCGGCCGGTGCGCGAGATAGTCCGCAACGTAGCGCTTCAGGCCGGGAGCGAGCGCAAAAGTGCGGTAGCGCCTTTCGTTCGGGAAGCATTCGACGGCGTAGCGACGGGTGGTCTTGACCGAGCTGCGCGCCACGCCTTCGCACAGCACGGTGACCCGCGCTCCGTTCGCCGCCAGCCCCGAGGCGAGGCCGTCCACCGCGATCGATGTCCCGTCGTTCAAGGGCCCGCCGGACGGAGGGAAATGCTTGAGGTAGAGCGTCACTCGCATCGGGCAGCCCTCCCCGCGAGCAAACCGAGCTCCTGGCGAACCTGCTTCCTGTCCGCCCAGATGGGCGCGTGCATGACCCGGTCGCGCTGCTCCGCAAAGATCGCCGCGCAGCCGGCTTCGTCGAGCCGATGAAGCAGCCGGGCGCCCGCGTTCAGGTCGAAGCTGTAATCTCCGATGCCCACGGTCGAGAAAAACCTGCGCAGCTTCGGCTGGGGGCAGAAGCCGACTGCTGGTGCGCCTTCGGCCAGCCCGAGAATGCCGGCGTGCAGGCGCGAGGCGACCACCAGTGCGCACTCCCGCAGCATTCCCGACAGCTCCCCGAGACTGGAGGGAACGTGCAGCTCGACGCCATGGCCGCCCAGGCGCTCGAAGACCCGTTGCGCAGGAAGGGCGTCCTCCGCGGTGCCCGTCGTGAATATGCGAACTGTATCCAGGCCCTGCCACACCGCGAGATGCATCAGCCGCTCCACCAGCGCCACGAGCGCGTCCTCATAGCAGTCCTGGCTCCAGGGCCGCGGTACCCGCTGCACGTTGATGGCGAGCGTCCGGCGGCGGCGGCTCCAGCTCCGCTTCAGCAACAGCCCCTCGTTCAGGCAGAAATCGCCGAAGACGGGAACCGGCCTGCCCAGCAGCACCGCGATGCGCTCGGCGGAATCGCGGTCGCGCGCCGCAACCAGGCTGCAGCGGGCAAGGAACTCCCGGACCATCTCTTCGCCTTGCGCCGACCACTTCCCTTCGACTGCGCAACCCAGGCACAAGAGGGGCTTGTCGAGCCGACGCGACGCCTCGCCAATCACCGCAAGCGATTGCGGGAAGTGCAGGCCGTTGTCGGATAGCAGCTCGCCGCCGCCGACCATGATCGCCTGCGCCGGCCTCAGGCGCGGCAGCAGAGCGGTCATGCGCACCCGCTGTCGAATCCTGCGGAGTGCGCACTTGAGGCGGGGGAGTTTGCCGAGAGCGGCGCCGATGCGGCCGGGCAAGGCAGGAGCAATGCTGCCGTGGCCCGCGCCCCCGGACACGGGAGTGAGGGATCCCAGCGCGTAGGAGTCCACGCGCCAGCCGCACTCGCCGAAGAACTGCAGCACGCCCTCGTGGATCCCGCGATCGCCGAGGTTCGATGTGTTCCACTCGCCGAAGGCGGCGACTTCCGGCTGCAGGTCCCCGCCGCCCGCGGCCGCATCGGCGAAGCGCGCGTCATCCCGGCTCATGCAGCCTCGCCGCGCATCACGCGCTTGCGGTAGGCGAGCCAGGTCGCCGCCAGCAGCGCCGAGTTGATCAGGATGCCCGACAACGGCACGCCCAGGATGCCCAGGTAATAGATGAGCGCCGTTCCCGCCGTCAGCAGCAGCGCGACGGGAATCAGGTAGACGTAGAAGATGGATTTCGTCGAGCGCAACGCCAGCAAGCCGATGTCGAAAGGAAATTTCGAATACAGGATGCACTGCCCGATCGTCGCCAGGGCCAGGATCAGCGCGAGGTTTGTTCCCGCGTACTTGTCCCCATAGGCGAGCTCCAGCACCTGCTCGGGGAATCCCGCCAGCACGATGACGAACGGCAGCACCGGCAGGAGCAGCGTCCACGAGACCCGCTTCACCCAGTGCGACAGCCCGGCGACGCCGCCCGCGTGATAGGCGCGGCTGCCGCGTGACGGCAGGTAGCTGAACGCAGTCTGGAGCACCGGATTCATCACGTTGGCGAGGTGGGTTGCGGCGCGGTAGAGGCCCACCTGCTCCGCGCCGAGCAGGATGCCGACGACCCAGGCGTGCCCCTGGCCCCCGAACCAGAGCATCGTGTTCTGCGCCGTCAGCCACTTGCCGAAGTGCCACACTTCGCGCCATGTCCGCACGACCTCTGCGAGGCTGCCCGGCCCGCCCATGCGCACGTGGTGCCGCAACTGCCACGCCCCCACGAGCACGCCGAGGGCAGACGACAGGCCCAGCACCCACAGGGCAGAGACCGCGGTCGCGCTTCCGGCTGTGCCCACCAGAATCAGAGCGCCGACGAGCCGCAATCCATAGGTCACTCCATCGTTGATTGCCGCGGCGCGCGATTCGCTGCGCGTATACAGCACGCGACGCACGAACTCCTGCGCCATCCACGGCACCACCACGATGGCGAGGGCCAGCAGCAGGTTCCCCGCCATCGGCGCTGCGACCCGCGCCATGAGCCAGCCGGCGACGGCGAGCAATGCGCAGGCCGCGACGCATGAAATCAGTTGCGCCAGCACGATTGCCCCGGTGAACCGCTGGTATTCCGGCTGCGCAAGCGCTGCGCCCAGCACGTTGTGCGGCTGGGCCACGAGGGCGCTCTGCAGGTTAGTCAGCAGCAGCAAGCCGGTGTAGGCCAGCATGAAAGCGCCGAAGGCGGAGGGATCGAGGTAGAGCGCGAACAGGTAAATGGTGAGGAAGTTGATCGCGCTGACGACGCACTGGTCGGCGAGCGCCCAGCCGGCTCCGCGCAGCTTTCCCATGGCGCTGCGCAGCGCCTGTACGACGGGCGCCGCGGCCCCGGCCGCGGCTTGCAGCACCCCGCCAGTACGGCCCTTCAGCGCAACCGCCGATGATCGCAGGCGTTCCCCGGCTTGGACCATCCCGGTGTCACCCGTGCGCCGTTTCGGCGACATTGAACACGCCGCGTTCGAGGCACCAGCGATAGGTCAGCCGGATGCCCTCCTCGAGACCGTAGCGCGGCTGCCAGCCGAGGCGACGCATGCGCCCGATGTCGAGGAGCTTTCTCGGCGTGCCGTCCGGCTTGCCGGGGTCGAAGACGAGCCGGCCGTCGAAGCCGACGACGCGCGCGATGAGCTCGGCAAGCTCCCGAATGGTGACATCGCTGCCGCTGCCGACGTTGCAAAGGCCCTCGCCTGCGCCGCGCTCCATGAGCAGGACGCAGGCGCTTGCCAGGTCGTCGACGTGCAGGAACTCCCGGCGCGGCGTCCCCGATCCCCACAGCGTCAGCTCCCGCGCGCCTTCGAGCCGCGCCAGGTGCGCCTTGCGCAGCAGCGCGGGAAGCACATGGCTGGTCAGCGGGTCGAAGTTGTCATGAGGACCGTAGAGGTTGGTCGGCATCACCGATACGTAGCGCGTCCCGTGCTGCGCGTTGAACGCCTCGCACAGCTTCAGTCCCGCTATTTTCGCCACCGCGTACGGCTCGTTGGTGCGCTCCAGGGGACCGGTAAGGAGGTATTCCTCCTTGATCGGCTGCGGGCAGTCCCGCGGGTAGATGCAGCTCGAGCCGAGGAACATCAGGCGCCGCACCCCGGCCCGCAACGCCGCATGAATCACGTTGGTCTCGATCACCAGGTTCTCGTAGATGAAGTCGCCGCGCCAGGTATCGTTCGCGGCGATTCCGCCTACCTTCGCCGCCGCGAGAAACACGTGGTCCGGCCGGGCGTGCTCCATGAAGCGGTGGACCGCCGCCTGGTCGGTGAGGTCGAGCTCCTGCCGCGTGCGCACGATCAGGTTGGCGTAGCCCCCTGCGTGCAGGCCGCGGACGAGGGCCGCGCCCACCATGCCGCGGTGCCCGGCGACGTAGATGCGGCTGTGCTGGCCGATGCCGTCACTCCTGGTATTCGGCAATGCGATATCCATATCTCTTCACCATGCTGTCGCGCTGCGCGGCGCGGTAGTCCTCGCGCATCATCTCGGCGACCAGGTCCCCGAATCCCGTCTTCGGCCGCCAACCCAGCCGTTCCCGCGCCTTGGTCGCGTCCCCCAGCAGGGAATCCACTTCGGTCGGCCGGAAGTAGCGGGAATCCACGCGCACCACGGTCTGGCCCACGTCGACGCTTTGCGCCAGATCGCCGCGCACCGCCGCGACGACTCCCACTTCGTCCACCTCCTCCCCTTCCCAGCTCAAGGTAATGCCGAGCTCGGCCGCCGCCGCTTCGATGAACTGCCGCACCGAGCACTGCTCGCCGCTCGCGATCACGTAATCGTCCGGCTGGTCCTGCTGCAGCATCAGCCACTGCATCTCCACGTAGTCCCGCGCGTGACCCCAGTCGCGCCGGGAATCCAGATTGCCGATATAGAGGCAGTCCTGCAGCCCCAGGCTGACGCGCGCGAGCGCGCGCGTGACCTTGCGCGTGACGAAGGTCTCGCCGCGCTTCGGCGACTCGTGATTGAACAGGATGCCGTTGCACGCGTAGAGCCCGTACGCCTCGCGGTAATTCACCGTGATCCAGTAGGCATAGAGCTTCGCCACGGCGTAGGGACTGCGCGGATAGAACGGCGTGGTCTCGCGCTGCGGCACCTCGCGCACCATCCCGTAGAGCTCGGAGGACGAGGCCTGGTAGAAGCGCGTGCTGCGCTCGAGCCCGAGGATGCGGATCGCCTCCAGCAGCCGCAGCGCGCCGAGCCCGTCCGCGTTCGCCGTGTACTCGGGCTCCTCGAAGGAGACGGCGACATGGCTCTGCGCGGCGAGGTTGTAGATTTCGTCGGGCTGCACCTGCTGTACCACGCGCACCAGGCTGCCGGCGTCGGTCATGTCGCCGTAGTGCAGGACGAAGCGGCGGCCTCTTTCCCACGGATTCTG
>DATFVY010000206.1:0-2242 GCA_035259925.1 Burkholderiales bacterium | reverse complement strand
GAGGTGGACTACGATCCGCTGCCGGCGGTCGCGGATTGCCGGGCGGCGCTCGCGCCCGGCGCGCCCAGGGCGCACCGGGACGCGCCGCACAACCTGCTTGCCGAGTTCACGATGGGCTATGGCGACGTGGAGCGGGCATTCGCCGGCGCGGCGCATGTCTTTCGCGAATCGTTCTGGCAGCACCGCGGCGGCGGCCACTCCATCGAGTGCCGGGGCGCCGTTGCCGTCCACGACGCCGTCGCGGACAAGCTCACGCTGTGGTGCTCCACCCAGATGCCGCATGCCCTGCTGCGCGTGCTGGCTGACATGACGGGGCGCGACGAGAGCCGGTTGAGGGTCGCGACGCCCGACCTGGGTGGGGGATTCGGACCCAAGCTGGTGAGCTATTCCGAAGATATCGTGGTGAGCCTCGCCGCGCTGGTCACGGGACGCCCCGTCAAATGGATCGAAGACCGCCTCGAGCACTTCGTCGCGGCGACCCAGGAGCGCGACCAGTACTGGGAGGTGGAGATCGCGGTGGACCGGGAAGCGCGCATTCTCGGCGTGCGCGGCTCCTTCATCCATGATCACGGCGCCTACACGGCGCGCGGCGTGAACCTCGGCCACAACTCGGCTGAGACGGTCACGCTCCCGTACGAAGTGCCTGCGTACGGCATGGGAGTGAAGCTCGCGTTGACCAACAAGGTGCCGGTCACGCCGGTGCGCGGCGCGGGCCATCCCCAGGGCACGTTCGCCATGGAGCGGCTGCTCGACCGCGTCGCGCGAGAGCTGAAGCTCGATCGGGCCGAGGTGCGCCGGCGTAACCTCATTCCCGCGGCGAGGATGCCCTATACAAAGCAGCTCAAGACCCGCGGCGGCATGCAGGTGGTGCTCGACAGCGGCGACTATCCGCGCTGCCAGCAGATGGCGTGCGAGCGCGCCGGCTGGGAGGGTTTTCGCGCGCGGCAACAGGCGGCGCGCAAGCAGGACCGCTACCTCGGCATCGGGGTGGCGAACTTCGTGAAAGGCACCGGCCGCGGGCCGTTCGAGGGCGTCACCGTGCGCATCGGGCCGTCGGGCAGGATACATGTGTCTTCGGGCGCGACCGCGATGGGCCAGGGCACCCGGACTATGCTGGCGCAGATCGTCGCCGAGCAGCTCGGCGGCGACCTGGCGAACATAGCGGTGACGACCGGCGATACCGACGCGATCCCGCTGGGCATCGGCGGATCGAACAGCCGCCAGACCGTGACGGCGGGCTCGTCGGCGCACGTCGCCGCGAGGAAGGTGCGCCAGAAGGCGCTCAGGGTCGCGGCGCTCCTGCTCAAGGCCGCCGAGGAGGACCTCGAGATCGTGGGCGGCGAAGTCAGGGTAAAGGGCCCGTCAGGCGTGAAGATCGGCCTGGGACGGATCGCGCACACGGTCGCCGGCACGCCGGGCTACGCGCTGCCCGGAGAGATCGAGCCGGGAATGGAGGCGACGGAATACTTCGTCGTGGACGACATGGCGTATGCCAACGGCTCGGCGGTCGCCGAGGTCGAGGTGGATGTCGAGACCGGCGCGGTGCGCATCCTGCGCTATGTCATCGCGCACGATTGCGGCCGCATCCTCCATCCCCTCATCGTGGACGGCCAGATCCTGGGCGGCGCCGCGCACGGCATCGGCAACGCGCTCTACGAATGGATGGGCTACGACGACAACGCGCAGCCCGTGACGACCAGCTTCGGCGAATATCTCCTGGTCACCGCGACCGAGATGCCCCCGGTGGAGATCATTCACCACGAATCGCCGTCGCCGCTGAATCCGCTCGGGGTGAAGGGTGTGGGGGAATGCGGCGTGGTGCCGGCGCCGGCGGCGATCATCTCCGCCATCGAGGATGCGCTGTCGCCGTTCGGCGCGCGCGTGACGCAGACGCCGCTTTTCCCGCGCGACATCGTCGCGCTGGTAAACAAGCAGTGATGTAGTGACGTAGTGATGCAGTGATGCAGTGATGCAGTGATGCGGTCCGTGACTTCATCACTTCATCACTTGAAATCACTCGGCGCGGATACCGGCGGCTTTCACGACCCTTGCCCATTTCGCGGTTTCCGCGGTGACGAAAGTAGTGAACTCCTCCGGAGTATTGCCGAGGGTGATCCCGCCCATCGCGAGAACGCGCTCCCGGGTATCGGGCGAGCGCAGCACGCTCGCAATATCCTGATTCGCCTTGTTGACGGCCTCGCGCGGCGCGCCGGCGGGCATCACGAGTCCCTGCCACGAGCTG
>DATFVY010000205.1:0-8228 GCA_035259925.1 Burkholderiales bacterium | reverse complement strand
CCGCTACATCCGCGCCGACTACGAGCGCTGGGGCCGCGTGGTCAAGGCCTCGGGCGCGAAAGCCGAATGACCTCGCAGTAATCCGGTCATATTCGGCGGAGATAATCGCCGGCCATAGAAGAACAACAAAAGCTGACATGCCGGTCACGCTGACCTGGTGGACGGCGCTGTGCGCGGCGGCGGTGTTGAACGTCGCCGCGTGGTTTTTTTCGGCCTGGCTGCTCGCGCGGCGCCGATCGGGGTTCCCGCCCGACGCGTATGCGCTTCGGCGTACGCTGCTCCTGCTTTCGGCCGTCTACGTCGCCGGCTGCGCTTTCCGCTCGGTCTTCCCGATGGTCGACGTGCCGCGAACCTGCCTGCACGACACCTGGGTGTCGCGCATCTTCGTGGGGCGGATGGTGGCCACGGCGGCCGAGCTCGCGTTCTCCCTGCAATGGGTGCTGCTCTTGAAGGAGGCGGGCGTACGCATCGTGCCCCGTGTGATCGTGCCCGCGCTCGTCGCCGCCGAGTTGTTCTCCTGGGCGGCGGTACTGACCCAGAACAACATCTACCACGCGATCGAGAACTCGCTCTGGACTTTGTCGGCTGCTCTCGCCGTCATCGGCGTCGTGGGACTCTGGTCGGGTGCGAGCGAGCGTGGGAAGCGCGTCATCCTCGGCGTGGTGGCATGCGCCGGCGCCTATATCGCGTTCATGCTGTCTTACGACGTGCCGATGTATCTGGGCCGCTGGCAGGCAGGCATCCCGACGAACTTCCGCTACCTCGACGTGGGCGATGGCTTCGGGCAGATCGTCGAGCGCTGCCGCGTAGTGCTTGACTGGGCCGCGTGGCGGCAGGACGCGGTCTGGCTGACCCTCTACTTCACGACTGCCGTGTGGATCAGCATCGCGCTCGCCCACGTTCCGCCCCTGAGGGCGAACAGCTCAGGGCAGCCGCATGAGCGGCTCGCCTACCCGCACCACGGCTCCTTCGCTGGCGCAGATGGTGAACCCGCGCGGCGCGAAAACTAGAATCGTGGAGCCGTGCTGGAACCAACCCATCTCCTCGCCCTTGGCGAAGCGCGCATCGCAGGCCATGACGTTGGGCCCGCGATACTTGAGGTGCAACAGCACGTCGAGAAAGTGCAGGCGGATGCTCGCCACCAGCACCGCGGCGACGGGCACGAGCAGCAGCTCCTGTCCAGTGGCTTCCAGGCGCGTGCGCAGGACGGCGCGCTCGTTCTTGCAGAAGACCCTTTCCACGCGCCGCAGCGCGGGCGGGTTGATGTTCCACGTGTCACCTGAGAAATAAGTCACCTGCATTACCCGGCAGTCGTGTGGCGCATGGAAGCGGTGGTACATGCTCGAGGTAATTCGCAACGTCACATAGGTGGCATCGCGAAAGGCAGCCGCGAGCTTTGCATCGCCGAGCAGGTCCTCGAGCGTGTAAGGAAAGCCCTTCGCCTGGAATACCCGGGTGCCCTCGACCGAGCCCGACGCGCCGACGATCGCATCGCAGGGGCTGACGAGGACGGCAGGATCCCGATTCACCGGGCGCGCGCCCTCCTTGAGCTCGCGGATGAAGCAGTCGTGCAGGCTGGAGAAGCGCGCCTTCTTGGCCTCGTGCAGCCGCAGGTCGGCGAAAGAGCGCCACGCCGCGATGGAGAGGTTCCGCACCAGCGGCTGCTCGATCTGGCTGAACCAGCCCATGAAGCGGGTGAGCGCCTGGCGCGGGATCCGGTTCGTGAGGAGGAAATTCAGCCCTTCGGTCATGGCGCGGTAACGCACGTGGAGTAAACCGGGTGCCGCAAATGCTCGGCGAATCGCTTTTTCTCTACGGTCTGGGCGCGGGCGCCGCCGCGCTGGCGTTCCCGGCGCTGAAGGCCCGGCTCGAGCTCTCGCGCGCGAAGCATCCGTCGCTCGCCGGGCACGCGCGCCTCGCGCGTCGCGTGGCCGCGCTGGTGCCGGGCTACTTCTACGACGGGGATCGGTTCTTCGGCAGCGACGGCGCGCCCGACGAGGTCCAGGCGAGGCGCCGCGCCGCCTTTTCCCGCCTTTGCGCGCTGTATGAAGAGCGTTTTGCCGAAACCCTGCGGCTCACCGACGAGGTGAAGGAGGGTCTCTCGGACCTGCAGTTCACGAGCGCCTACCGGATCCCGTTCCAGTACAGCCGTTACGTGCGCCTGCATCTCCCGGTCGGCGCGTTCATGCAGTCTTGCGCCGGCGTGGAGCTCATCGACCTCGACGGCAACCGGTTCTACGACCTGACCGGCTCGTACGGTGTGAACCTGTTCGGCCATGAGTTCTACAAATCCTGCATGGCCGAAGGCTCGGCTCGCGCCGCGGCACTGGGCGCGGTGCTCGGGTCGCTGCATCCGGCGGTGGCCTACAACGTGCGCCGCCTCAAGGAGATCTCCGGCCTCGACGAAGTCTCGTTCCACATGTCCGGCACCGAGGCGGTGATGCAGGCGGTGCGCTTGGCGCGCTACCACACGCGGCGCAGCCAGCTCGTGCGGTTCTGCGGCGCGTACCACGGCTGGTGGGAAGGGGTCCAGCCGGGTGTCGGTAATCCGGTTCCCGAGCGCGGCACCTACACGCTGAAGGACATGGACGAGGACTCGCTGCGAGTGCTGCGCAAGCGCCGCGACATTGCCTGCGTGCTGGTGAACCCCTTGCAGGCGCTGCATCCCAACCGCGGCGCGCCCGGCGACGGGTCGCTCGTGGACAGCGCGCGCAGCGCGGGCTTCGACCGCGAGGCTTACACCGGTTGGCTGAAGCGGCTGCGCGAAGTGTGCAGCGAACGCGGCATCGTGCTCATCTTCGACGAAGTCTTCCTCGGATTTCGCCTGGCGCCGGGGGGCGCGCAGGAATACTTCGGCGTCCCCGCCGACATGGTGACCTACGGCAAGACCCTGGGGGGCGGATTTCCCGTCGGGGTGGTGTGCGGACGACGCGACCTGATGCGCCGCTTCGACGAGAACCGCCCGGCCGATATCTGCTTCGCACGCGGCACCTTCAATGCGCACCCGCATGTCATGGCGGCAATGCAGGTGTTCCTGGAACGGCTTGAGACGCCCGGCATCCGCGCGCTTTACAACGGGCTGGACGAGCTTTGGAACGAGCGCGCCGGCGAGCTCAACCGCAGGCTCGCCGAGGAGCGCCTGCCGGTGCAGGTCGCGAACCTCTCTTCGGTCTGGACCGTGTGCTACATGCGTCCATCGCGCTACAACTGGATGCTCCAGTTCTACCTGCGCGCCGAAGGGTTGGCGTTGAGCTGGGTGGGCACCGGCCGCCTGATCTTCAGCCTCGACTACGGCGATGCCGACTTTCACTCGGTTGTGGAGCGGTTCGTGGCTGCGGCGCGCGCGATGGAGCACGACGGCTGGTGGTGGGCGGATTCCGCGCTCACCAACCGCTCCATCCGGCGCACGATTCTCAGTGAGATGATTGCACAGCGCTTCTGAGGCTGGTGTCGATGAGCTCGCCCCTGAGCAGCGCGAGCGGCGCCTTGTGGTACAGCTTGAAGTCGTGGAAGGGGTCGGTGAGGATCTTCATCATCCACACCACGCCCGTCTGAACGTCGCGCACGAAGAAAAGCTGGACCGTGCGGAAGACGAGCCCGCCCGCGCCGAGCACGAGCCACACGATGCCCACCTGGCGCACCAGACCGGCGAAGTCCTTCGCCGGGTCGAAGGCGCCCAGCATCGTCGGATCGACCAGCAGCGCGAAGGGCGAGAGCCCCCAGATGGAGAGCAGGACGGCCTTGCGCCGCAGGTTGTAGCCGACCTTGATTTCTTCCTTGTACTCGTGGGACGCCTGGTTCACCTCGTCGTACCCCTTCGGTTCGAAGAAGAAGTGACCCACCTGGCGCGAGGTCATGGCCAAGAGCCAGCCCACCAGCGCGGCCGCGACCGGCTGGAAGAAAAGCAGCCCATAGGCGCAAAGGAAGCTGGTCGCGCTGACCAAATGCAGCGACTGGTTGATGCGGCTGTGATGGTAGTACCGGTGATCGTCCCAGCGCTGGACTTGGAGGGCGCGCAGCATCTCTTTCATCTTCTTCTCCTATGAATTTCGGGGATGGGTTTGCCCGTCGCGCGCCAAGGCTACGGATGAATTGCTACAGAATCTTGATGGAATGATGACAATTTGGAAACAGCGCTCGACGCAATTTCTTCACATTGCCGTCATGCGCCGGTCGCAAGGGGTCCGCATCATCGCGCGCCATGCGTGAGTACCGGTACCCCATCGAATACGAAGAGCTCGCGGATGCCGGAAGGCCTCTGCGCATTGCGGCGGTGACCGAGACCTACCCGCCGGAGGTGAACGGCGTCGCGACAAGCGCAGCCCGGATGCTGGAGGGCCTGTGCGGCCGCGGTCATCAGGTCCAGCTCATAAGGCCGCGTCAGGACCCGGGAGACCTCGGCGCGGCGAGAGCCGGCCTGGAACAGGTGCTGGTGCGCGGTCTCCCAATTCCCCGCTATCCAGCGCTGAAGATGGGACTGCCGGCGAAGCGCGCCCTGCTGGAGCTCTGGACCTATCGCCGTCCCGACGTGGTGCACATCGTCACCGAAGGGCCGCTCGGCTGGTCGGCGCTGAAGGCGGCCTGCAAGCTCAAGCTGCCGGTGGTGTCCGATTTCAGGACCAACTTCCACGCGTACAGCAGCCACTACGGCGTGGGATGGCTGAAAAAGCCGATCCTCGCGTACCTGCGCAAGTTCCATAACCGCACCCTTGCGACCATGGTTCCAACGGAAGCGCTGCGCGCGCAGCTTGCAGCGCTGGGCTTCCGCGGCCTGCGGGTGATCGCGCGCGGAATCGATACCGTGCTGTTCCATCCCGGGCGGCGCGACCCGCTGTTGCGCTCCGAGTGGAAGGCGGCCCCGGATGATCCTGTGCTCTTGTACGTGGGCCGCCTCGCGCCGGAAAAGAATCTCGAGCTGCTGGCCACGGCCTACGGCGAAGCCCGGCGTCGCACGCCGAGCGCCAGGCTGGTCGTGGTAGGGGACGGACCGGGGCGTGCGCTGCTCCAGCGATGGTTCCCCGACGCCGTATTTGCCGGTACGCGAAAGGGCGAGGACCTCGCCCGGCATTTCGCCTCGGCCGACGTGTTCATTTTTCCGAGCATGACGGAAACCTACGGCAACGTGACCCTCGAAGCGATGGCGAGCGGACTGGCGGTAATCGCGTTCGACTATGCGGCAGCGGGAGAGGTGATCCGCCACGGCGTCGACGGCGTGCTCGCGGCATACGGCGATGCCGCGTCGTTCATCTCCCAGGCGGCTACGCTGACGGGCGACCTGGAACGCGTGCGCCGGCTTGGCTGCGAGGCCCACCTTCAGGCTGCGGGCCGCGGCTGGGGCGCGGTCGTGCAGGAGCTCGAGACCGTGCTGGTGGCGGCGGCTGCCATGCTGCCCGCAGTGGCTCTGCAGGGTCGCTTCCAACAGCAGGACCGCCGCGCCTTCAGTCCTTTGTAAGAACTACTCGCGCGCAACAGGAACTTGTTGGCGTGGGAGGGTTCTAGCCCGAGTTCGGAATTTGTACTCGCCGAGTTGAAAGAAATTTCACTTTCGTGTCGTGATGTAGGTCGCGCCGATCCACGTTATCCCGCGACGGCGTGAACTCTCGCATACGCCCCCCGGTTCGCTGCCAGTAGTGTAGTTGGCGAGAAAGGGGGGTTGAAACATGAACAGGTACCTTCGCTATGCGGTCGCAGCGGCCTTCGCCGCGGGATCGATGGCATCCAGTGTTGCGCATGCTGTCGTTGAGATGGAACCCAACGACTCGCTTGCCACAGCGCAGCCATTGACGATCGACGGGTCCGTCGAGGTGACGGGCGTCGTCGGGGTCAGCAGCCCCGACGCTGCTGTCGTCAACGACGTCGATTGCTATTCCTTCTGGGCCACCGAGGGCGACACGGTGCAAGTCGATATCGACTTTGCCATGAAAGGCATGTTTGCCGGTACGCGTGCCGTCGATACGGTGATCGCCATCTTCGCGGCTGACGGCACCAAGCTGCGCGAGAACGATGACGCCACCGACGTTGACGCGGGCTCGGAGGCGACCAACGATTCGTTTATCGTCGACTGGTCTGTGCCCGCCACCGGGAAGTACTACGTCGGCGTAGGGAGCACGGCCTTGACTCCCGGCTTTCCCGCGCGCGTATTCCTGGACGGCTGCAGGATGGACTCGGCGATGGTGGACCCGAACGTAGGCAACGGCAGCTACACGCTGACCATCTCCGGGGTGACCCTGACGCAGCCGCCGGCCGAGCCGCCGCAGGCCGAGCAGCCGCCGGCCGAGCAGCCGCCGGTCCCCCCGGTCGTCGAGCAGCCCCCGGTCGAGCAGCCGCCTGTAGTTACGCCGCCGCCGCCTCCGGGCCAGACGAAGAAGGTGAACATCGATATCCGGCCGCGTCACCATGGCGTCGCCAGGGTCTACCCGCAGGCTGATGGCAAGATCGCGGTCGCGATCCTCTCTTCGCGCACGTTCAACGCGATGAAGGTGGATAAGAGGTCGCTCACGTTCGGCGCCGACGGCGACGAGGCGAGCTACGTGGATTGCCACAGGGAAGGTATCGACGTTAACCGCGATGGTCGCAAGGACCTGGTGTGCCGCTTCGACAACAGGAAGGCCGGGTTCGATGTGGGCGACCTCGAGGGCATCCTCAGAGGCACCGTGGACGGCATCCAGTTCGAAGGCCGCGCGCCGCTGAAGGTAGTGATGAAGGGCAAGAAGAAGAAGCACGGTCATCACTACGGCCATTACGACGGTCGCGGGCGGGGCCGCGACTAAGGGAACAGAGCGCGGCGGCTGATCGCCGCGCTTTTCCCGTAGGTTGAAATAGGGCGGGGTTCATGGTCTCGCGACCATGGACCCCGCTTGTTTTTGGGCGCCCGACTGGGGCCTTACCGCAGCGCCCGGTAGACCTCGGCAAGCGAGCGCCGGCTGCCTTCTCCCGCGGCAAGCGCGAGCGATGCCCGCGCGAGCTTCTCCGCGTCTCCCCCGGCGATCTCGGCCGCCAGCGCCTGCGCTTCCGCACTCGACAGCGAGCGCACGTGGATGCGGGCGAAGCAGCGCCCCGGACGGATCAACGCGTCGTCCAGGTCGCCCACGTTCGGCAGGTTGGTCGAGAAGATGACCTTGCGCCCCTGCGAGCGTACGACCCCGTCCGCGATGGTCAGGAAGCGGTGCAGGTGGTCGTTACCGTCCGCCCGCGGCTTCAGCAGGTGGTCGGCGTCCTCGATGACGAACGCGTCCTGGCGCCCGGTGATGAACTTGACGAAAATTTCGTCGCCGTCGAGCGCCCTGATGTCACTGGTGTAGAGCGCGGCCGCGTCCTCGCCCTTGCGGCGCGACATCTCGCCGAGGATTGCGCGGATGAGGCGGCTCTTGCCGGTTCCGGGCGGACCCTGGAGCACGAGCACGGCCTCCGGAGAAGCGAGGTAGCGGCCGATGAAGCCGCGCACGCCGCCCGCGATCTCCGGATAGGCGCGGTCGCGCAGCACGTCGTCCGCCATCTCCTCGATCCAGGCGCTCTCCAGGCCGTGCGAGGTCACGAAGGTCCATTCGATGCGGAACATCGGCTCGGTGATGCGGGTCGAGCCTGCCTTGTCGAGAATGCGCTGCTTCGCTTCTTCGGCGCGCGCGACGTCCGCCGCCCAGATGTAGAAGCTGCACGAGCAGTAGTCCACCTTGCGGTTGCCGTACCCGACGATGAACAGGCCGTCGCTGTCGAGCAGCAGCTCCTCATAGCCGACGCGCTCGGCGCACCAGGCCGGGTCGAGCGCGATCGCATCGAGTAGCACGTCGAGCTCGATGCGCGCGGCGAAGTGCAGCACGCGATAGATCGGATAGCGCGACACGCCCTCGCGCTTGGCTTGCGCCATGCGGTTGTCGAGGATGACGTTCCACAGGGTGTGGACTCGCCGGGTCACGCCGCTGAATTGTTCGTTGGTCTTCATGTTCGTTCCGGTTCAAAAAAGCCCCCGGCCGGAACCATCCAGCCGGGGGGAAGCAAGGGTCCGGCCGGCGGTGGTTCAGCCGGCCACTTCAACGGATCTTCACCAGATCCTTCAGCACTGCATCGAGGCCACCGAACACCGAGATCTTGTCGATCTTCTCGGTGACCTTCTCCAGGGTCTCCAGCTCCTTGAGGCGCAGCGCGGTCGGGTTGTCTTCCATCACCCGGGCGGTGTTCAGCAGCGAGCGGGTCGCCGAGGTTTCCTCACGGCGGCGGATCACGTTCGCCAG
>DATFVY010000204.1:0-4881 GCA_035259925.1 Burkholderiales bacterium | reverse complement strand
GAAAAACGCCAAAGCGAAAATCACCGCCGTCACCGCGAACGTTCCGACGAATGCGGCCACGACGACGTCCCGGTAGGTCACCAGCACGAGCCACAGCAGGATGACGATGAGGCCGATCTTGACGGCCTCGGCTCCCAGAGCAGCGAGCAACACCCCCCCTGCGGACTGCGCCTTGCCCAACGAAACCGCGACCGCGGACGCCAATCCTGAGAGTACGCTGACCGCACCACCCAGCGCCGCGGACAAGGCGCCGTGAGTGCCGAGCCAGGCCCCAACTGCGAGCGTCGACGCGGCGGTGGCCAGCAACTGCCACAGAAGAACGGTGCGTACCGGCCTGGCCAGGTTACGAAGCATGGCGTTGGTTATTCTCCGCCCCCCGGCAAAGCGCGCGTAGTATAGCGTCCGCCCCGAGCCAGGGTCAATTTGCCGCGGCGCAGCAAAGCAGTGGATTTACGAGGTTATTTCAGCTTGCGCAGCAGCGCGTCAAGTTGTTCCAGCGTCGAGAAGTGGATCACCAGTTTGCCGGTGCCCGGCTTCATGCCGGTGCGTATGTTCACCGTCGTTCCGAGGCGCCCGCTGAGGTCCTCTTCGAGCCGTGCTACGTCCCGGTCCACCCGCGTTCGCGGTCGCGACGGCGCGCGATGACTCAGCGCGGCCACCCGGCTCTCGACCTGGCGTACCGAGAGCTGTTTCGCAACCGCCTCGCGCGCAAGCTCGATTTGCTGCAATGGCGGCAGCCCGAGCAACGCGCGCGCGTGGCCCATGTCGAGCTTCCCCTCGCGCATCAATTCCTGCACCGGAGGCGCCAGCTCGAGCAGGCGCAGGGCGTTGGTGATACCCGTGCGGGAACGACCGATCGCTTCGGCGGCTTCGGCGTGGGTCATGCTGAATTCATCGATCAGTCGCTTGAGGCCGGCCGCTTCCTCGAGCGGATTCAGGTCTTCGCGCTGCAGGTTTTCGATCAGCCCGATCGCAATCGCATGCTGGTCCGCCACCTCGCGCACCAGCGCCGGCACGGTCGTCAGTCCCGCCATGCGTGCCGCGCGCCAGCGCCGCTCCCCCGCCACGATCTCGTAACGGCCGGCGCCGACCGGGCGCGCGAGGATCGGTTGCATCACGCCCTGCGCCTTGATCGACGCGGCGAGGTCGGCCAGGGCGCCCTGGTCCATGTTCGTTCGCGGCTGGAAGCGGCCGGCCTGCAACGCATCTACCGCCAGCGTCGTCAACGTCTCGCCAGCGGCGGGCGACGATTCGTTCGTCCCCAGCAGAGCATCGAGCCCCCGTCCCAGCCCCTTGAACTTCGCCATCGTTGCGCTCCTCACGCCTCCGCGCGGCTCAGCATTTCGCCGGCAAGCGCGAGATAGGCCTGTGCCCCCTTCGAAGTGTTGTCGAACTTGAGCGCCGGCACGCCGTGGCTCGGCGCCTCCGCGAGCCGCACATTGCGCGGAATGACGGTGCGATAAACCTTGTCGCCGAAGTGCTCGACCAGTTGCGCCGAAACCTGCAGGGAGAGGGTATTGCGCGGGTCGAACATGGTACGCAGCAGGCCCTCGATCTCGAGTGCGGGATTGAGGTGGGCCCGGACCCGCTTCACGGTTTCCACGAGGTCGCTCAAGCCCTCCAGCGCATAGTATTCGCACTGCATCGGTATCATCACGGCCTGTGCGGCCGTGAGCCCATTGACCGTGAGCAGGTTGAGCGCCGGTGGACAGTCGATCAGGACGAAGTCATAGCCCTGAGCCACCTCCCCCAGCGCATCCTTCAGGCGCCTCTCGCGATGCGCGACTTCCACCAGCTCGACTTCGGCGCCGGCCAGCTCGCGATTGGCCGGCACGACGTCATAGCCCCCGTTCTCCGAGCGCAGCGTGACCTCCGGAATACGCCTGGAGCCCAGCAGCACGTGATAAACCGTCGCCCGCAGGTTGCGCTTGTCCACGCCGCTGCCCATCGTGGCGTTACCCTGCGGATCGAGGTCAACCAGCAAGACGCGCCGCTGCGCCGCGGCGAGGCTTGCCGCGAGATTGACCCCGGTCGTGGTCTTGCCGACGCCGCCTTTCTGGTTGGTGATGGCGAGTATCTTCGGCATGGTCAGGCCGGGTCGATCAGCACCAGATGGCGTTGCGCGCGCAGCCCGGGAACAGTGAGCGTTTGCGTCTGCCGTACCTGCCAGCCGGACGGCAGCTGAGCGATCTCATCGTAGGGATGGACGCCTTTCATGGCGGCGAGGCATCCACCGGCAGCGACGTGCCGCCCCGCCAGCGTAACCAGCTCAGCCAGGTCCGAGAACGCTCGAGAGATCACCACTTCGAAGCGCGCTGCGGGCTTCCAGCCCTCGACTCGCTCGCAGGCGACCGCGACATTGGCGAGTTTGAGTTCCGTGACCGCCTGCTGCAGGAAGGCCGCCTTCTTGTGGTTCGAATCGACTACCGTCACGCGCGCCGCCGGCAGCGCCACGGCGAGCGGTATGCCCGGCAGTCCCGCCCCGCTGCCGACGTCGAGAATCGTCTTTTTCCCTATGTACGGGGTCACCGCCAGGCAATCAAGTAAGTGCTCACTAACCATCCTGTGGGTCTCGCGCACTGCCGTCAGGTTGTAGACCCGGTTCCATTTCTGCAGCAGCGCCAGGTACTGGAGCAGCCGCTCCTGCGCGCTCGCCGGCAGCGCGATGCCCAGTTCCTTCACTCCTTGCGCAAGCTGCTGCGCAAGCGTCATGCGGTCTTGCCGATGGCGTCGCCCGCTGCGCCCGTCACCGCCCGCACGCCGCGGCGGGCGCCGGTGAATTTCTGCTTGAGATAGACGAGCAGTACCGAGATCGCCGCCGGCGTCACTCCCGAGATGCGCGCGGCCTGGCCGAGCGTTTCGGGCCGGTGCTGGTTCAGTTTCTGCTGCACCTCCACCGACAGGCCGCGTAGCGCGCGGTAGTCGACGTCCTGCGGCAAGCGCAGGCTTTCGTAATGCGCGTAGCGCGCGATCTCGTCGCGCTGGCGCTCGATGTAACCTTGATATTTGGCCTGGATCTCGACCTGCTCCGCGGCCTGAGGATCCTCCAGTCCGGGGCCGGCGCCCGGCAGCGTCATCAACTGCGCATAGCCAACGTCCGGGCGCCGCAGCAAGTCCGCGAGCGTGTGCTCCCGTTCCAGCGGCTGTCCGAGAACCTCCTCCGCCGCCCCATCCGGCAACGCGCGAGGCGCGATCCAGACGCCCTTCAGCCGCTCCTGCTCGCGGGCGATGGCGTCACGCTTGCGCGAGAACGCGTCCCAGCGCGCATCATCCACCACGCCGAGCCCGCGGCCGGTTTCGGTCAGCCGCAGATCCGCGTTGTCTTCGCGCAGCGACAGGCGGTACTCGGCGCGGCTCGTGAACATTCGATAGGGCTCCGAGACGCCGCGCGTGACAAGATCGTCCACCAGCACGCCCAGATAAGCCTCGTCGCGGCGCGGGCACCAGGCCTCGCGCTCCTTCACGAGCAAGGCGGCATTGATGCCGGCCAGCACTCCCTGCGCTGCGGCCTCTTCGTAGCCGGTCGTGCCGTTGATCTGCCCCGCGAAGAACAGGCCCGCTATCGCGCGGGTTTCCAGCGAGCGCTTGAGGGCGCGCGGGTCGAAGTAGTCGTACTCGATCGCGTAGCCGGGCCGCGTCAGGTGCGCGCGTTCCAGCCCGCGGATCGAGCGCACCAGCTCGAGCTGCGCGTCGTAAGGCAGGCTCGTCGAGATGCCGTTCGGATAGAACTCGCTGACGGTGAGGCCCTCGGGCTCGAGAAAGATCTGGTGCGAGGCCTTGTGCGCGAAGCGCGTCACCTTGTCTTCGATCGAGGGGCAATAGCGCGGCCCGATGCCTTCGATTACCCCCGTGTACAGCGGCGAGCGGTCAAGCGCGGCGCGGATGACCTCGTGCGTGCGCGCGTTGGTGTGCGTGATCCAGCATGGCACCTGCTGCGGATGTTCATCGCGGCGGCCGAGAAAGGAAAAAACCGGCGTCGGCGCGTCGCCGGGCTGCTCCGTCATGACGGAGAAATCGATGCTGCGGCCGTCGACACGCGGTGGTGTCCCGGTCTTGAGGCGCCCTGCCGGGAGCTTCAGCTCGCGCAAACGCTGCGCCAGCGTCAAGGCCGGCGGATCGCCGGCGCGTCCCGCCTGGTAGTTCTTCAGCCCGACGTGCACCAGTCCGCCGAGAAAAGTACCCGTGGTCAGCACCACCGCGCGCGCGGAAAAGCGCAACCCGATCTGCGTGACGACACCGCTCACGCGATCGCCGTCGAGCAGCAGATCGTCGACCGCCTGCTGGAAGATGCGCAGGCACGGCTGGCTCTCGAGGCGCCCGCGTATGGCCCGGCGGTAGAGCACCCGGTCCGCCTGCGCGCGCGTCGCGCGCACTGCCGGGCCTTTGCGCGAGTTGAGGATGCGAAACTGGATGCCCGCCTCGTCGGTCGCTGCTGCCATCGCGCCGCCCAGCGCGTCGATTTCCTTGACCAGATGCCCCTTGCCTATCCCCCCAATCGACGGGTTGCAGGACATCTGACCCAAGGTCTCGATGCTGTGGGTCAGCAGCAGGGTTTGGCAGCCCATCCGGGCAGCCGCCAGCGCTGCTTCGGTGCCGGCGTGACCTCCACCGACTACTATAATATCATATTTTTCAACTACTTGCATTACGTCCGCGGCTCGGCTAGCGTGTCGGGAGATGATACCGTACTTGGTCCGGCGGTTCCACGTGGAACCGTCTTATGCTGCGATGCAGCATACAGGCTAGCCCTTGTTTCACGTGAAACATCCAGCCAGCTACTTGCCGATGCAGAAGCGGCTGAAGATCTCGCCCAGCAAATCGTCAGAGGTGAATTCGCCGGTGATGCTCCCGAGAGCGGCCTGCGCCAGACGTAATTCCTCG
>DATFVY010000203.1:0-2618 GCA_035259925.1 Burkholderiales bacterium | reverse complement strand
ACGCTAGAAACACGCACGGACGCCGCCGCCATCGACTCGCAGCGCCCGAGGCAAGGGGACTGCACACGTACGCGACCAGGCTCGCGACCTCGTCGGTGGTGACGAGCGCGAGCTTGCCCGTTTAGCTTGAGATCGAACTTTCCAGTAGCGCTGCTGGGCCGATTACGGCTCCAGCAGCGCTGCCCATCGCTTACGGGTTGAACTCGTAGATTCCGTATTGCCCGTAGGTATTCGACCGCTGCGCTTCCGCCGACTCTTCAGCGGCCCGCGAGTTCGCCTGATTGGCGGTGCTTTCGGGCGCGCCCCGCCAGGGGATGAGGTGCACTTGGTTGTACGTGTCGTCCCCCGTGAGGGTGGGCTCCGCGAAGGCGGCGTTGGCGAGCAGGCCGGTGAGGGCCAGGGCGATCAGGGTGCGTTTCATGGTCAGCTCCTTTCAGGGTTGTGTCGCTGCATCGGTTACTTAGCGACGCGTACGCATTCTCGGGTTCCTTCCTCTCCGCTCCGTGACAGGTCGAGCCGTTCGCCATTACAACTGTGACGGCGGCGGTGCGGACCGCCTGCGACGTTCGGACGTGGGCAGCGGCCCACATTGGGGAGGCCGTCGACTCTTCATCACCGCTCCGAGGCGCTTTATGTTTTTCGGAGCTTGCGGTATAGATGCACGCGCAGCGTTCCCGCAGAACGACAAATCCTGGAGGAGACGATGGACGGGCGATGGATTCCCCGCCTCGCCGGATTGCTGCTCAGCCTGCAAGCCGCCGTAACGACCGCGGATGACAAGCGGCCGGTGGTGTCCTGGGAGGCGCTCGCCCAGGTCACCGGCGTGACGCAGAAGGGCCGCTGCATCGCGCTGGTCGTCAAAGTACAGGCGCGCAACCCCGTCAAATACATTCTCGACGCCATCGTCGTCTCGGGCCGGCTCGTCCCGGTCCATGACGACGCGGGCGGACTTCTTTACCGCCTCACGGATGCAATCGCGGTCGAAAAATGAGGCGCGCTCGACACACCAAAGGAGGAAAACTGACATGACGCAGGACAAGCGGCAACGGCGCGGCTTCTCGCGGCGCGAATTCATGCAGGCCGCAGCCGCCGCGGCGAGCGGGACGATGTTCACGACTCCCGCGCTCGCGCTGAACCCCCGCTCGAAGAAGTCGCAACCGGAGCACCCTGACCCGGACCTGATCCTCGTTGACGGCAAGATCCACACGATGGACGCGAAGAGCCGGGTTGTGTCGTCGGTGGCGATCAAGGACGGCCGCTTCGTCGGCGTCGGCAACGTCGGGCGGGATCACTACGGACCACGAACAAAGGTGATCAGCCTCGGCGGGCGGACCGTCGTCCCGGGGATCATCGACAACCACAACCACGTGGTGCTGATGGGCAATCGGCCCGGGTACCACACGCCGCTCGAGAACGCCTACTCGATTCCGGACGTGCAGGCGATCTACGCCGCGCGCGCGGCCCGCATCCCGGCCGGCGCCTGGATCACCACGATCGGCGGGTTCCACTTCAACCACATCTACGCCAATCCTGCCGATCCGACGAGCGGCCGCTTCCCGACCCTCGCTGAGATCGATGCCGCGGTTCCGAACAACCCGGCGTTCATGATGATCTCGTTCACCGGCCCCGGTGCGACCAACAGCCTGGGCAGGTCGATCCTCCAGGCGCAGGGCGTCGCGGTGGGCGCGGACGGATCGGTCGCGGGCGGCTTCCCCGTCAGTGAGTGCTCCAAGGCGCTGCTCTTCCTGCGCCAGACCCTGCTCAACCCGGCCGAGCGCCGGCGCGGCGTGCTCGACGCGATGAATTACGCCGTCACGGTCGGCGTGACCACGCACCAGGACCAGGGCGCCTTCCAGGCGACCAACACCCCGACCGACGGCGCCGCGCACGAAGACAACTTCACCATGCACATTCCGTTCCTCGAGACCTACGACCAGGGGAAGGGCATCGTGCGGCTGCGCATCAACTTCCTGCACATGGAAGCCGACCAGAACACGCCAGAGCTGGTGCAGCGCCTGAAGAACGCCTTCCCGTTCTTCGGCGACGACATGGTGAGGACGGGCGGCATCGGCGAGTTCATCGCCCAGGGGACGAACGCCGCCAGCCCATTCCAGGCGGCGGCGCTCAAGGTGGCGCAGGCCCACTGGCGCGCCGAGGTTCATTCGCTCGGCCGGCGTCAGACGCCAGCCAGCCCCCCCGCCGACTTCGAGATGGAGATCATGGGCTTCGAGGCGGCGAACGCGGCGGTCCCAGGGGTCGTGCGCGACAGGCGCTGGGTGATCGCCCACGTGCCCGGCATCACCCAGGAATGGATCGACCGGCTGCAGGCGATCGGCGGCAACCTGTCGCTCACTGGGTGGCAGTACCTCGCCGGCACCCTGCCGACGAGCACGGTCGCGCCGTACGCCGGGCCGCCGTTCCGCATGATCGTCGACAGCGGCAACCGCCCCGACGGCATCCATTCGGGGATGAGTTCGGACGGCATGCAGATCGCACCGATGAACCCGTGGCTGCACATGTACTTCGCCACCACCGGCCTCAACGCCCGCAAGGTGCAGATCAATCCCGGCCAGCAAATCACGCGGGAAGAGGTGCTCAGCCTCTACACCAGCCGCAAC
>DATFVY010000202.1:0-12090 GCA_035259925.1 Burkholderiales bacterium | reverse complement strand
GTCATGGGATTTCCCCTGATGGTGCGGGCCATACGGCTCTCGCTGGAAGCCGTTGACGAGAAGCTGGAAGCCGCCGCCCGCACCCTGGGCGCGGGACGCTGGCGCGTGCTCGCGACCGTGACCTTGCCGCTGACGCTTCCGGGAATCATCACCGGGACGCTGCTGTCGTTTGCGCGCAGCCTGGGCGAGTTCGGCGCAACTATCACCTTCGTTTCGAACATTCCGGGCGAAACGCGAACCTTGCCGCTCGCCATCTACACCTATACGCAGGTTCCCGACGGCGACCCCCATGCGATGCGGCTGAGCCTGATCGCCATTGCGGTTTCGCTGGCCGCGCTGCTGGTCTCGGAGGTCATGGCCAGGCGCGCGACCTCCGCCACGAAAGGCAGAGATGCTGCGTATTGATGTGGAGCGCCGCGTGGGCAGCTTCGCGATGCGCGTCGCATTCGAGACGGACGCGCAGGTTACCGCGCTGTTCGGCCGCTCGGGTGCCGGCAAGACTTCGCTCGTGAACATGATCGCAGGGCTGACACAGCCTGACCGCGGGCGGATCGAGGTCGACGGGCAGGTATTGTTCGACGCTGCCACCGGCATCAACGTGCCCGCGGAGTTACGGCGTGTTGGCTACGTGTTCCAGGAAGGCCGCCTGTTCCCGCACTACACCGTGCGGCGCAACCTGCTGTACGGGCACGAGCGGATTCCCGAGGGCGAGCGCTACGTTCGGTTCGACCAGATCGTCCAGCTGCTGGGCCTGGACGACCTGCTGGGGCGCCGCCCGGGAGACCTGTCCGGAGGAGAGAAGCAGCGAGTGGCCATCGGCCGCGCGCTACTTGCCTGTCCCAAGATCCTGCTGCTCGACGAGCCGCTGGCATCGCTCGACGGGCACCGCAAGAACGAGATCCTGCAATACATCGAGCTGATGCGCGAAGAGGTGCGCATCCCGATGGTCTACGTGAGCCACGCGGTCGAGGAAGTGGTACGGCTCGCCGACTGGGTGGTGCTGCTTTCGGCCGGGAGCGTCGCGGCGTTCGGTGAAGTCGAGGACGTCATGGGGCGCCCGGACCTGGCCGCCGCAGGAGCGATGTTCGAAGGGGGAACCGTTATCGACACGCGCGTGACCGCGCAGGACATGGACGACGAGCTCGCGACGCTCGCCTTCGACGGGGGAACGCTGACGGTCAC
Source organism: Burkholderiales bacterium (assembly GCA_035259925.1). GTDB lineage: Bacteria > Pseudomonadota > Gammaproteobacteria > Burkholderiales > SG8-41 > SG8-41. The sequence continues at coordinate 10,908 of DATFVY010000202.1, read as the reverse complement.
GAACGTCGACGCCCTCATCGGGGAACCGGTCCGCGTGCGCATCCGCGCGCGGGACGTATCGATCGCGCTCGATGCGCCGCAGCGTGTGAGCATCCAAAACGTGCTCAAGGGCAGAATCACGGGCCTGGACATTGGCCGCAGCGGCATCGTGAATGTCTCGATCGCGATCGGGGCGACATCCCTGCGTTCGAGGATCACCCGGCGCGCCCTGCAGCAATTGCGGCTGGGGGTGGGACTCGAGGTATACGCGATGATCAAGGCCGTTTCGCTGGATCGGTCGTAGCCGGGTAGGATGGCCGCATGAGGATCTTCGGTTTCGCGGGCTGGTCGGGTAGCGGCAAGACCACGCTGATCGAGAAGCTGATCCCGCTCTTCGTCGAACGCAAGCTCAGGGTGTCGCTGATCAAGCACGCCCACCACAGCTTTGAGGTCGACCAGCCGGGCAAGGACTCGTATCGCCATCGCCACGCGGGCTGCACGGAGGTGCTGGTGAGCTCGTCGCGGCGCTGGGCGCTGGTGCACGAGCTACGCGGCGCGCGCGAACCCGGATTTGAGGAGCTGGTTCGGCACATCGCGCCCTGTGACCTGCTGCTGGTAGAGGGCTTCAAGCGCGAGAAGTTGCCCAAGCTGGAGGTGTATCGCGCCGTAACGGGCGAGCCCCTGTTGCACCCCCAGGATCCGGACATCGTCGGCGTCGCCACGGACCGGAAACTGGAGACCCGGCTGCCCCAGTTCGATCTCGACGACTCCCCCGGCATAGCAGCCTTCGTGGTCCGCCATCTCGGGCTGAGCTGAGCGGGCTGCCGATTGAGGGGTTGGTATTCGACCCCGGGCGGAGGATAATATCCCTGTGATTACAGTGCTTTACTTTGCGCGCCTGCGCGAGTCCCTCGGCCAGAGTTCCGAGAGCCTCGCGCTACCTGCGAACGTGCGCGACCTGCAGGGACTGCGTAGCCTGCTGGCGGCGCGCGGCGGGGTCTGGGAGGACGAGCTTGCACACGAGAAGCGCGTGCGCGCCGCGGTGAATCAAGCCATGGCGCACAGCGACAGCCCGATTGCCGACGGGGACGAGGTGGCGTTTTTTCCGCCCGTTACGGGCGGGTGACGGAGTGACGCAGTGACGGTAAGAATCCAGAGCGCCGACTTCGACGTCGGTGCCGAGATCGCGGCGCTGCGGCGCGGCAATCGCAAGATCGGGGCGGTCGCCGCCTTCATCGGCACCGTGCGCGACGTGAACGAAGGCGACGCCGTCGCGGAGATGACGCTCGAGCACTATCCCGGCATGACCGAGAAGGCGATCGAGGAGATCGTCGGCCAGGCGCGCGCGCGCTGGGCCGTCGTCGATGCCCTGGTGATCCACCGCGTTGGCACGCTCCGTCCCGCCGACCAGATCGTGCTGGTGGTGGTGACCGGCAGCCACCGGGGCGACGCCTTCGCCGCCTGCGAATTCATCATGGATTACCTCAAGACCCGCGCGCCGTTCTGGAAGAAGGAGCGGACCGGCAAGGGCTTGCGCTGGGTCGAGGCCCGCGAAACGGACGATATCGCAGCCGAGCGCTGGAGGCTCAAGGGTTAGGCAGGCGGCCCGGATTCGGGAAAAACAGGCACGCGGGAAGCGAAGTGCCGTGGAGTGTGCGTTCAACGAGGGATAGTCAGGGGGGAGGCGATGCGTCTACGTGTGCTCGGCTGCTCGGGCAGCATCGGCGGGCAGCAGAATCGGACCACCTCGTTTCTGGTCGACCAGGACATCCTCATCGACGCGGGCACGGGGGTGGGCGACCTGTCGCTGGCCGACCTGACGATGATCGACCATATCTTCGTCACGCACTCGCACCTCGACCACGTCAATTCGATCGCGTTTTTCCTGGACTCGGTCGGCGCGCTGCGGCCCAGGCCGGTCACGGTGTACGCAACGGGCCCCACGATCGCGACCCTGAAAAAGAACCTGTTCAACTGGGACATCTGGCCCGACTTTACGCAGATTCCGACGCCCGAGCAGCCGTGGCTGTGCTACCAGGAGATCGAGGTCGGCAAGGTGATCACGCTCGGCGGCCGCCGCATCACGGTCCTGCCCGCCGTCCACACGGTTCCCGCGGTCGGCTACCACCTCGACAGCGGCAAGGCGAGCCTGGTGTTCACCGGCGATACCGGCCCCAATGACGCCCTGTGGAAGGCGGTCAACCGGATCGAGAACCTGAAGTTCCTCATCATCGAGACCGCGTTTTCCGACAAGGACCGCCGGCTCGCCGAGCTCGCGCTGCACCTGTGCCCGTCCATGCTCGCCGAGGAGCTGGCGAAGCTCAAACGCCCGGCGGAAATCTATATCACGCATCTCAAGCCCAGCGAGGTCGAGCTCACGATGCAGGAAATAGACGAGCTGCCCGGCGACCTGCGGCCGCGCCCGCTGCAGAACAACCATGTCTTCGAGTTCTGACCGATGCCCGTGCAGAAAAAACAGGTGTCGGTCGAGGAGCTCGAGTTCGGGATGTACATCTCCGAGCTCGACCGCCCGTGGACGGACACGCCGTTCATGTTCCAGGGATTCATCCTCAACGACGACAAGCAGCTCGAAACGATCAGGAAGTTCTGCAAGAAAGTCATCATCGACCTGGAGAAGGGCTCGGACCTGCCCGATCGCAGCCAGCTCAAGACCGGCCCGCTCAAGCCCCGTTCCAATGTCGAGAGCGTCCTTGCCAGCATCAAGCAGAAGTTCGTCTACAGGGAGACAGCCAGCGTTGACCAGGAGCTCCCGGTCGCGCGCGCGGTCCAGAGCAGGAACGAAGTCGTCGTGAAGGACATGTTCGAAACGCTGCAGGCGGGCAAGGCGCTGGACGCTCCCCGCGTGAAGGAAGCCGTGACGAGCATGACGGACAGCGTCGTGCGCAATCCTGACGCCATGCTCCTGCTCGCCAAGATGAAGGAGAAGGGCGGCCACACGCTCGACCGGGCGATGGGGGTGTCCATCTACATGATCACCTTCGGGCGCTTCCTGCAGTTGCCGCGCGAGCAGCTCGACCTGCTCGGCATGGTCGGGCTGCTGCAGGACATCGGCAAGACCCGCGTGCCGGAGGACGTGCTCAACAAGAAGGAGCCCCTGAGCAAGGTGGAGCTGGCGGTTGCCCGCAGCCACGTGTCGCACTCGGTGGACATCCTGAAGGAAACCCACGGGCTGCCGCCCGAGCTCCCCGCCCTGGCGGCGCTGCACCACGAGCGGCATGACGGCAGCGGCTACCTGAACGGCCTGAAGGGCGTGGAAATCGGCCTGTTCGGCTCGATCGCGGGCCTCGTCGATTGCTTCGACGCGCTCACGCATCCGCGCCCCTATGCCGAGGCGCTCGCCCCTTCCAACGCGTTGAGCCTGCTCTACAACTGGCGCGACACGCGCTTCGACCGCCCGCTGGTCGAGCAATTCATCCAGTGCATCGGCATCTACCCGGTGGGCGCGCTGGTCGAGCTGAACTCGGGCGATATCGGGATCGTGATCGCGCAAAACATGGTGCGGCGGCTGCAACCGCGCGTCATGGTGGTGATCGACGCCAAGGGCAACCGGCTCAACCCGCAGCTGATACTCGACCTGGCGCGGGACCCGATGAAGGACAAGGAAACACCGTACCGCATCAAGCGCACGCTGGAGAAGGGCAGTGTCGCAATCGATTCCTCGGAATTCTTCCTCTGACGGCGACAGCGCGGCTGCCGCCGCCACCCCGGCCGCCGGTGCCGACGGCGAGGCGCGGGTCAGTCTGCAGGCGCTGGTGCGGCGCCTCGCGGAAGAGTTTGGCGCCGACCCCCGGTCCCTGGCCCGCGTCGCGGCGCTGTTTGTCGAGGTGCGCGAACGCGCGCCGGACCTGTTCGTTCCCGCCGCCGGCGCGCTGGCGCCTGCGCTGGAGGGAATCGCGGGAGGCGGCGCTGTCGAGCCTCTCTTCGCCGCGCTGGGCGAGTGGTCGCTCGATGCCGAGGCCGAGCCGATCGAGCGCATGCGGCGGGATTGCCTGCGGTTCCAGAGCTCGATGACGCGCGGTGTATTGCGGCTGCACGCCGCTGACCCGGAAGAATGCGCCCACGGCCTGCTCGCGCTGCAGCAGTTCGTTTTCCTGCAGCTGGCCCTGCTCGCATCGCTCGCGGCGCGCGGCCAGGGGGAGGGTGGCGTGGTGCGGACCCTGCCGACCCCGGAATACGCGGCATTCATGGAGATCTTCCGCACGACGATCGAGGCGCACGAGCGGGAGGGCAAGCAGCTCGCGCTGCTGCTGATCCAGGTAACGCGCGTCGAGCAGGTGGATCGCGTGCTCGGGCTGCAGCGGGGCGAGGCCTTCATGCTGCGCGTGACGCGGCGCCTGCGCGAAGGCGTGCTGCGCAGGCAGGACCAGCTGGGCCGGGTCAGCCGCGACCAGCTCGCCTGCCTGCTGCCGCAGATCGCGGGCGAGGGCGTGGCGATCCTCGCGGCGAACAAGATCCTGGGCGCACTGGAAGCGCCCGTTCCGATCGGCGACCGCTCCTTCCCCCCGGAGGTGGCGATCGGGATCGCGATGTATCCGGACCACGGCCGGGAACCGCAGACGCTGGTGCGTAACGGCAAGCTGGCGGTAAGCGCGGCGCTGGCGACGACGGAGCGCGTCGCCGCCTACGACCCGGCGCATGGCGAGAGCGAGGAGGTGAAGGTTCGCTACGAGGCGCGGCTGCGTCGCGCGCTGGAGCAGGGGACGCTCGAACTCGCGTTCGAGCCGCAGCTCGATTTGCGCAGCGGGCTCATCGGGGCGCTGGCGGCCGTGCTGTGCTGGAAGGACGTCGAGCTGGGTGCCGTGCCCGAGGCGCGGGCGATGGAGACGGCCGAAGCCTCCGGCCTGGCCCGTGAGCTGGCGTGGTGGATCTTCAACAACGGGCTGAGGCTGTACGGCGAAATCCTGCGCGCGGGCCTTCAAGTGCCGGTCATCGTCAAAGTGTCGGCGGGCGGCCTGTTGCAGCCGGATTTTGCCGATTTCATAGGACGGGCGCTGCGCACCTGGGGCGTGCCCCCGGGCCGGCTGCTGATCGAGGTCCACGAGACCGCGCTCGCCGGTGCGCTCGAGCCGGTGACGGAACGGCTGGGCGAGCTCAAGGCTCATGGGCTCCGCCTCGGGATCGACGGTTTCGGCACCGGCTCGTCGTCGCTGAGCAACCTGGCGCAGCTGCCGCTCGACGAGATGAAGATCGTCGCGGCATTCGTCGGCGACATGCGCCAGACGCCCGGGCACGCGAAGGTGGTCCGTTCGCTGAGCCAGCTCGCCAGGGACCTCGGACTGCGCGTGGTGGCCGATGGCGTGGCGGACGCCGAGACCGCGTTGGCGCTGGCGACGCTGGGCTGCGAGCGCATCCAGGGGGAGTACGTGAGCGGCCCGCTCGGCGCGCAGGAAGTCCTCGCCGGCGCAGCGGAACTGGCGCGGATTCCGCTCCGGCCACCTCAGGGTTTACGCGGGGTTTTCGATGCAGATTAACTTCGAGACCATCCGCGGGATACTGGAGCACCGGCTGCACCAGGCCGACATCGAGCGCCTGCTCCACGGCCTCAGCGAGGCGGAGAAGACGCTGCTCTTCCTGCGCATCACGGAGCTGGTACGGCGCACCTCGGCGCTGGTCGACATCTCGAACCGCGTCTCCGACACGCTGTCGCTCGACGTGCTGTTTCCGCGCCTGATGGAGGTCGTGACCGAGTCTCTCAACGCCGAGCGCAGCTCGCTTTTCCTTTACGACCCCGAAACGAAGGAGCTCTTCTCCCGCGTCATGCAAGGCAACGCCATGGGCGAGGTGCGCTTTCCCGCCAGCCTCGGGATCGCCGGCTCCGTCTTCACCAAGGGCGAGGCCGAAATCATCGCCGACGCCTATGCCGACGAGCGCTTCAACCGGGAGTTCGACGCCAAGAGCGGCTACCGCACGAGGAACATCCTGTGCGTCCCCATCCGCAACAAGAAGCGCGAGGTCATCGGCGTCACGCAGGCCCTCAACAAGCGGGAGGGCGGATTCGACACCGAGGACGAGCGGCTGCTCGAGGCGCTTTCGCTGCAGGCCGCGGCCGCGCTCGAGAACGCCCGCATGTTCGAGAAGGTCGAGCGCGCCCAGCGCGAGGAGACGGTATTCCTCGACGTCGTGAGCCTCATTGCATCGGAGATACACCTCGATCCGCTGCTCGAGAAAATCCTCGCGGCGGCGACGCAGCTGCTCGGCGCCGACCGCGGCACGCTCTTTCTCTACGACGACTCGAGCAACGAGCTCTACTCGCGGGTCGCGGGCGGAGTGGCCGCGGCCGAGATCCGCTTCCCGGCGATCGCCGGCATCGCCGGCGAGTGCTTCACCAAGGGAACGCCGGTCACCATCGAGGATGCCTACCACGATCCGCGGTTCAATCCCGAGGTGGACAGACTCACCGGGTTCCGCACGCGCAACATCCTGTGCATGCCGGTCACCACCAAGGGCGGGCACAAGGTGGGGGTGATGCAGATCCTCAACAAGCACGTGGGGTCTTTCACGGCGGCCGACCAGCGGCGGCTTGCCGCCCTGTGCGCGCAGGCGGCGGTTTCGATCGAGAACGCGCAGCTGTTCGAGGACGTGAACAACGCGCACGGCTACAACGAAAGCATCCTGCGCAGCATGAGCAACGGCGTGCTTACGCTTGACGCGGCAAACCTCGTGAGCAAGGTCAACAACGCGGCGCTCAACATCCTGCGGCGCACCCAGGATGAGCTGGTCGGCAGGACGGCGCACGAGATCTTCGGAGATCGCAATGCCTGGGTAACGCAGAGTCTCGACAAGGTGCGCGGCACCGGGAAGAACGACGTCACGGTGGACACCGATCTGCTGGTGGACGGGTTCGAGGCGGTCTCGATCAACCTGACCACGGTGCCGCTGCGCAACATGCGCGACGAGCCGATCGGGTCCATGCTGATCATGGAGGACGTGACGCGGGAGAAGCGGCTGCGCAACACGATGTCGCGCTACATGAGCAAGGCCGTGATGGACAAGCTGCTGGAAAAGGGTGACACGGTGCTCGGCGGCACCGGCCGCGAAGTGAGCGTGCTGTTTTCGGACATCCGCGGTTTCACCGCCTTGACCGAGCGGCTCGGCGCCAGGCAGACCGTGGCCATGCTCAACGAATACTTCACCGACATGGTGGACGTCGTATTCGCGCACAACGGCATCCTCGACAAGTACATCGGCGACATGATCATGGCGGTGTTCGGTTCGGTGTTGACGAGCGACGAGGACGCGGACAACGCGGTAACGGTCGGCAGCCGGATGATGGTCGCGCTGCGCGAGCTCAACGTGCGCAGGTTGGCCGCGGGACACGAGCCCATCCGCATCGGCGTAGGCATCAGCACCGGCCACGTCGTCGCAGGCAACATCGGCTCACCGAAGCGGCTCGAGTTCACCGTGATCGGCGACCGCGTCAACCTGGCAGAGCGGCTGCAGAACGCGAACAAGTACTACGGCACCAGCGTCCTGATCTGCGACAGGACCGCGGCGCGGCTGAAGCGCCCCGTCAAGCTGCGGGAGCTCGACCTGATCCGGGTGAGGGGCATGCGCACCCCGATACCCATCTACGAGGTGCTGGAACACCACACGGCGGAGAGCTTCCCCAACCTCGACGTGGTCGTTGCCGCCTTCAAGCGGGGGACCGCCCACTACCGCAAGCAATCCTGGTCGCGGGCGGCGGCGTCCTTCTCCGAGGCGCTGACGGCCTTCCCCGGCGACCGCCCGTCACGCATTTACCTGGAGCGCTGCGAGGCCTACGTCGCTGAATCGCCTCCGCCGGGGTGGGACGGGGCGTGGGACGTGCGTACGACCTAGCCCCCGCGGAGGCGGGGGCCCGGGGCGACTCTAGATTCCCGCTTTCGCGGGAATGACCGCGAGCCTTCAGCTCGCGGTCAGCGGCGCAATCGTTACTTCGACCCGACGGTTCGCGGCGCGCCCCTGCTCGGTCGTGTTGCTCGCGACGGGATGCTCCTCCCCGCCGGCGGCGGTCATCAGGCGCGTATCCGCAACGCCCCGGCTCGTCAGATAGCGCGCCACCGAGTCGGCGCGGCGCTGCGACAGTTGCCGGTTGTAGCCCGCGTCGCCGGTGCTGTCGGTGTGGCCGGCGACCTCGATGATGGTCTTGTCGTACTTCTTCGCCACCTGCGCGACGCCGTCCAGCACCTTGAAGAACTGCGCGTTGAGGTCGGCGCTATCGGTGCGGAAAGTGATGTTGCCCGGCATGTTGAGGACGATGTCTTCTCCCTTGCGCGTGACGGTCACCCCGCTGTCGCGCATCACGCGCCGCAACTCGTCCTCCTGCTTGTCCATGTAGGCGCCGACCGCGCCGCCGGCCAGCGCGCCTACGCCGGCGCCGATCAATGCGCGCTTCTTGCGCTGCTTGGAATCGTTGCCCGAGATCATTCCGACCACGGCGCCCGCGCCCGCGCCGATGATGGCGCCGTAGGTGGCGCTCGAGGTCTTCTGCTCGCCGGTAAAGGGATCGGTGGTCTGGCAGCCGACGGCGAGCATCGCCGCAAGAGCGGCTGCGACGGCTGCATTCAGTTTGCGATGGGTCATGGCGTCCTCTCCTCAAAATTCCGAGCGGCAATTATAAAAGGTGCCGCAATCCTTAATGCGCGAAGCGCGCGAATGGGAGACACCACATTATGTCCCCTGTCGCCCGGCAACGACACCTGGCCGGGCAGGCGTGAAATGCTTCACATCAAACGCAGGTTGAGAAGCACTCGCGCCCGGTCGATCGTCTCACTCGCGGTGAGCCCTGCCGGGCCCATGCCATTGGCAACTGCCTGATCCGCGGCGGCGCCATGGAGATAGACCGCCGCGAGCAGCGCCGCGCGGGCTTCGACGCCTTGTGCGAGGAGGGCGGCCATCATCCCGGTCAGGGCATCGCCCATGCCGGCGCTCGCCATCCCGGGATTGCCCGAAGCATTGATATGCCAGCCACCGTCGGGGGCGGCGCAGATGCTGCCTGTACCCTTCAACACCACCAGGCTGTTCAGCGTCGAAGCGAGGTTGAGGGCGGAGCCGACGCGATCGGCCTCCACCTGGGTCGTCGTCACGGCCAGCAGCCGCCCGGCTTCGGCCGGGTGCGGAGTGAGCAGAGACGGCGCACTGCGGCGCTGCAGCTTGTGCGCGAGCGAGGAGGAGGCGGCCACGAGGTTCAGCGCGTCGGCGTCCAGCACCAGCGGGAGCGGCGACTCCAGCGCCGCCTCCAGGTGGAACGCGGCTTCGGGCATCTGGCCCAGCCCGGGCCCCACCGCGAGGCAAGTCAGGTTGCCGAGCTTCAGCACCTCGCCGGCGCTTCGCAGCATCAGCTCGGGCTGCGCCGCGTCGAACAGCGGAGCGTCCGCCGACAGCAAGCCCACGTAGACACGGCCGGCACCCAGCTTCAGAGCGGCGCGCCCGGCGAGCAGCGCCGCTCCCACCATTCCGTGGTCGCCCCCGATGATGCCGACGCTGCCATAGTCCCCCTTGTGGCTGTTGCGTGCGCGCGGCTTGACGGCGGCTGCCAGAATTTCCCGCCCGAGGAGGCAGCCACGGGTCGGGCGCAGCGCCCCCGTATCCACGTCCAGTGTGCGCAGATGGATCTCGCCGCAATGGTCCGGGCCGTCGAGGGTGAGAAGCCCGGGCTTCAGCCCGATGAAGGTGATTGTATGGTTCGCGCGCACCGCGCAACCCATGACCCGTCCCGAATCCGATCCGAGACCACTTGGCACGTCAACTGCCAGCACCGTCGCGCCGAGCCGATTGATTGCCTCTATCCACTCCGCGTAGCGGCCGGCCACCTCGCGCTCCAGGCCGATGCCGAACACGCCATCCACTACGAGTCCCCAGTCGTGCTTCGCGGGAAGCGATTCCGAGATCGCTCCGCCGGTGGCGCGCCAGGCGCGCAGGGCGTCGGCAGCTTCCGGGGAGTGCCTCTTCTCGTTCCCCGCATAGACGACGGTCACGTTGAAGTACCACTGCCTGAGATGGCGCGCCAGCACGAACGCGTCGCCGCCGTTGTTGCCGGGGCCGGCCAGCACCAGCACCGGCTTGCCGTTGCCGCCCGCTACGTCGCGCGCGAGCTCCGCGGCGGCCAATCCGGCACGCTCCATCAACAACATCGGGCTGGCAGCGGTGGCAACCGCAGCCTCGATCGCGCGGATGTCCGCGGAGAGGTAGACCGGCGTGGCGTGAGGCAGGCGCTCCATCATGACGCCAAGGAGCCTCCAACACGATGAAACACGCGCTGCGCTGTCACGATTTTGGCGGACGCCGTATTTGAGCGACGAATTGTCTTGCTGACACGCCTAGTTGGCCACGCAGCTTAGGCCAAAATCGCGCCAGCCCCAAGGGGGACGGCCACAATCGCCGCTAGCTTTGTCGCTCGGCTTGCCAATATCGACATATTGGCTGCACCTCGCTTCGCGCTATCGACGATTCTGGCTCGCCCCGCACGCGTGTTTCATCGTGCTGGAGGCTCCAGTTTAGCGTAACCCTCTGCGGCAAGAAGGAAATTCGGGTAGACTGTCGCTTTAGAAAGAGCAGCTTCAGCTCATGCCGCAGATCCTGAGGCTCAGAGGACGCAGCGCCCTCTCGGCCTTCCGACTCAGCAAGCTCTCCCGCTCCGCCACCGCAGCCGTCTCACGTCTCTCCGGCATTCACGCCGAGTTCTGGCACATTGTCGAGGTCGCGCGCGCGCTTTCCGCAGACGAACGCGCGCGCCTGGAACGCCTGCTCACGTACGGCCCGGCGGATGCGGCCGGCGCGCTGCCGGGGGATCTCATTCTGGTGGTGCCGCGCATCGGCACGGTGTCGCCGTGGTCGTCGAAGGCGACCGACATCGCCCGCCATTGCGGGCTCGAAGCCGTGCAACGCGTCGAGCGCGGGGTGGCGTACTACGTCTCCACGCGCGATGGC
>DATFVY010000201.1:0-2514 GCA_035259925.1 Burkholderiales bacterium | reverse complement strand
CATGCTACGGTCGCTCAGCATTCGTGACTTCGTGATCGTGGACCGCCTGGAGCTGGAGTTCGCGCCGGGCTACACGGTGCTGACGGGCGAAACCGGGGCGGGCAAGTCGATCCTGATCGACGCGCTCGCGCTGGTGCTCGGGGCGCGCGCCGAGGCCATCGTGGTGCGCGCGGGCGCCGAGCGCGCGGAAGTGAGCGCCGAATTCGATCTGGGCGGCCGCGCCGATATCGGCCGCTGGCTCAGGGAAAGCGATCTCGCGGGCGACGACGAAACCTTCCTCGTGCGGCGCGTGATCGACGCCTCGGGACGCTCGCGCGGCTTCATCAACGGGCGCGCCGCGACCGCCGCGCAACTGAGGGAAGCAGGCGAATTCCTGGTGGATATCCACGGCCAGCACGAGCACCAGTCGTTGCTGCGCGCGGCGGCGCAGCGCGAGCTGCTCGACGGCTACGGCGGGCTTCCCGACGCGGCGGCCAGGGTCGCTTCGCTCTATCGCGCGTGGCAACAGAGGCGCGGGAACCGGGCCGCATTCGAGACCAACGCGGCCGCCTTCGCCGCGGAGCGCGAGCAGCTCGATTGGCAGGTGAAGGAACTGGAAACGCTCAAGTTCAGCGCGGAGGAATGGCCGGAGCTGACGGTCGAGCACTCGCGCCTCGCGCACGCGGCAAGCCTGATCGAGGCGGCGCAGGGCGCGGTGGATACCCTTGCCGAGAGCGAGGGTGCGAGCCTGGCGCAGATGAATGCCGTCGCCGCGCGGCTGGAAAACCTGGTCGAGCATGACCCGCAGCTGCGCGAGATCCTGGACGGGCTCGAGTCGGCGAGAATCCAGCTCCAGGAGGCCGCCCATGCGCTGCGGCGCTACGGGGAGCGCCTCGAGCTCGACCCGCAGCGCCTGCGCGAGGTCGAAGGCCGGCTGGATGCTATCCATACCGCGGCGCGCAAGCACCGCGTCCAGCCCGAAGCGTTGCCGGCCAGGCTGGCTGCCGCGAAAGCGCGCTTGCAGGAGCTGGGCGAGGGCGGGGACGTGGAAGCCCTGCGCAAGCTGGAAGAGGAAGCGCACGCGGCGTGCATCGCGGAGGCCACGAAGCTGTCGGGTGCGCGGAAGAAGGCGGCCCGCAAGCTGTCGGAGCAGGTGACGGAGGCGATGCAGCAGCTCGCCATGCAGGGCGGTGCGTTCGAGGTCGCGCTCGCCGCCGCGCCGGAAGTCACGGCGCATGGCCTGGAGAGCGTGGAATTCCTGGTCGCGGCTCACAAGGGCATGACGCCGCAGCCGCTCGCCAGGGTCGCGTCGGGCGGCGAGCTGTCGCGGCTGTCCCTGGCGGTGCAGACCGCCGCCAGCCAGGTCGCGCAGGTGCCGACGCTGATCTTCGACGAAGTGGACGCGGGCATCGGCGGGCGCGTGGCGGAAATCGTGGGGAAGATGCTGAAGCAGCTGGGCGCCCGGCACCAGGTCATGTGCATCACGCACCTGCCGCAGGTCGCCGCCTCGGCGGACCAGCAGTGGCAGGTGACCAAGGGAACCGCGAACGGCAAGGTGCTGAGCAAGGTGACGGTGCTGAACAAGGAGCAGCGCGTGGAGGAAATCGCGCGCATGCTCGGCGGCGTGAAGATCACCGAGACGACGCGAAAGCATGCCGCGGAGATGCTCAAAGGCGGTGACCGGTGACCAGTGACCCGTAAAGCAAAAAAATCAAGCAAAGGGCCGAGAGCTACCGGTCACAGATCACAGGTCACAGGTCACTCGTTCAGGGGGCCTTTGGCCGGCGTTCGCATCATCGATCTCACCACGGTGGTGATGGGTCCGTTCGCGACCCAGATCCTCGCCGACCTGGGCGCCGACGTCGTCAAGGTCGAGCCCCCCGAGGGCGACGTCCTGCGCCATATCGCGCCCATGCGTCACCCCGGCATGGGACATATCTTCCTGCATCACAACCGCAACAAGCGCTCGATTGTCCTCGACCTGAAGCAGCCCAGGGGCCACGATGCCCTGCTGCGGCTCGCGCGCACCGGGGATGTACTCGTCTACAACGTGCGGCCGCAGGCGATGCGGCGGCTGCGGCTTTCCTACGAAGAAGTCGCCCGCGCCAATCCGCGCATCATCTACGTCGGCGCCTATGGCTACGGGGAGGGTGGCCGCTACGCCGGGCAGCCCGCTTACGACGACCTGATACAGGGACGGTCGGGGCTTCCGCAACTGCTGCTGGAGTCGGGCGCCGACCGCCCGCGCTACGTGCCTACCGCGATCACGGACCGCATCACCGGGCTCGCGACGGTCAACGCGGTGACGGCCGCGCTGTACTGCCGCGAGCGCACGGGGCAGGGCCAGGCGGTCGAGGTGCCGATGTTCGAGACCGTCACCCACATGGTGCTGGGCGACCACATGGGCGGCCGCACCTTCGACCCGCCGATGGAGCCGTACCGCTACGAGCGCATGCTGGCGCCGCACCGCACGCCTTATGCCACGAAAGACGGCTACGTGTGCGTGCTGGTCTACAACGACAAGCACTGGCGCAG
>DATFVY010000200.1:0-2645 GCA_035259925.1 Burkholderiales bacterium | reverse complement strand
CAGCGCGACCTTGGTGCGAAAGGTGACCTTGGCCGGCCCGAATTTCACCGTCACGGTCGCGTCGTAGGAGCCGTCCTCCTGCTGCTCGCCCAGTTCCGCCCCCGGCACGCAATCCACCACGGCACGCGGGTTCGACAGCACGCCCCATACGGTTCCCGGCGCCGCCGCTACCTCGATGCGCTCGCTGATCTCTATCACTATGTGGACGGCGGGGGAAAACGTTCCGGGGCCGCCATAGTAACAGTGACGAGTGACGGGTGACGAGTGACGGGTATACAGTGACGCGAAACCGGCCCGCCGAGGCCGGGAGGAGGAGACCCCATGATGGCAGCGCGCAGTATCGCCGCCGCGTTCCTTGCCCTCGCCCTGCTGGCCGGGGCCCACGCGCAGGACCGGTGGCCGACGAAGCCGATCCGCATGGTGGTGCCGTTCACCCCCGGCGCGGCGAGCGACGTGCTCGGGCGCATCGTTGCCCAGCGCCTGAGCGAGATCTACGGGCAGCAGCTCGTCATCGACAACCGGCCGGGCGCCGGCGGCCTGATCGGCAGCGACCTCGTCCGCCATGCGGCCCCCGACGGCTACACGCTTGCCATGGTCGGCCAGCCGCACCTCTCGAACGCGCTGCTGCGGGAGGAGAAGCCGTATGACCCGCTGAAGGACTACACGGCGATCTCGTTCGTCGCCTCCACCGCCAACGTGATCGTGCTCGGCAAGGGGATAGAAGCGAAGACGATCCCGGAGCTGATCGCGCTGGCCAAGGCCAAGCCCGGCGCGCTCAACTACGGTTCGGCGGGGGTGGGGAGCTCCTCGCATCTCGCCGGCGCGCTGTTCGCATCAAAGGCCAACATCGACGTCGTGCACGTGCCGTTCCGCATCGGCGCGGACAGCCGCAGCGCTCTCATCGCCGGGACGATCCACTACTACGTCTACCCGGCGCCCGCGATCATGGGCATGATCAAGGCCGGGCAGCTCCGGGCGCTCGCGGTGGCGTCACCGAAACGGGCGCAGGCGCTGCCCGAGGTGCCCACGTCCGCGGAAGCGGGCTTCGCCGCCTACCAGTCGGAATCGTGGTTCGGGCTGATCGCGCCGCGGGCGCTGCCGAAGGCGCTCGTGACGCGCATCAACGCCGACACCGTGAAGGTGCTCAAGGAACCCGCCACCCAGGAAAAGATCCTGGCGCAAGGAGCCCAGGCGGGATTCGGCCCGCCCGAGCATTTTGCCAAGATGCAGCGCGACGAATACGCTGAGCTCGCTGCGCTGATCAAGCAGATCGGCATGAAAGTACAATAAGTCGAAAGGCGGAAGGAGAGGCCCATCACCCATCACCCATCACCCATCACCCGCGGCGCACGAGCGCTGCTTGCCGTTGCTTTGGCAGCGCTGCCCGCTGCCGCGTGGGCGCACCATGTCATGGACTACGGGCTGCCGCAGACTTTCGTGCAGGGCCTGCTATCGGGGCTGGGCCATCCGCTGATCGGCGTCGATCACGCGGCCTTCATCATCGCTTCGGGGTTTTTCCTCGCCCTGATGGAGGGCGGCATGGTGGGCGTGCTCGTGCTGATCGGCGGCACGCTTGCCGGCGCGGCCCTGCACCTGATGGGCATCGACATCCCCGCGGGCGAGACAGGCGTTGCGCTGTCCGTGGTCCTGATCGGCGCGCTGGTCATGGCGCGGCGCAGGATCGAGTTGACCTGGCTCGCCCTGGGGCTGGCAGTCGCGGGCGTCCTGCATGGCCACGCCTACGCGGAATCGATCTTCGGCGCCGAGGCGACCCCGCTCGGCGCTTACCTTCTCGGCTTCTCCCTGATCCAGTTCGCCGTTGCAGCGGCGGCATTCTGGTTCCACCGGCGCTTGATTGCCGCGCGCGAAGCGTGGGTGAAGCCGGTTTCCGTGGGCCTGGGCGCCGCCGTGGGGGCGATCGGCATCGCGTTCCTTGCCGTCAATATCGCGGGCTGACCCGGGGACGGCAATGGCGGAGCGGCGAAAGAAGACGATTCCCTCCGACATCGGCGGGGAGCCGGCAGGCGCGGTCGACACGGTCGACCACGGCATGAAGTTCTGGGAGCGGCAGGCCAACGCCCTGCGCGCCGCGCTGCGGCGCAAAGGGCTGATGAGCGTAGACGAGCTGCGCCGCGCCGCGGAGGACCTCGGCGAGCGCTACGCGAAGCTCGAGTATTTCGAGCGCACGACGCTCGCCCTGCGCACAGTGCTCCTGGAGAAAGGTCTCATTACCGAGGAGTCGCTCTCTGCGAAGATGGCCGAAGTGCGGAAGCGCTTCGACGTTCCGCGCAAGAAGGAGCTGCCCGTCAGGAGGAAGGTAAAGCGATGAGCCCCGACAGGCAGGGCGGCCAGCCTTTACCGTCCGCCTACGCCCCGGCCCCCGGGCACCGCTTCGGCGTGGGCGACCGCGTCGTGGTCAAACGCTCCTGGCCGCCTGGCCACCGTCGCACGCCCGGCTATATCCGCGGCAAGGCGGGCGTGATCGAGCGCATCTGCGGAGCGTTTCCCAACCCCGAGGAACTCGCCTACGGCTTCGACGGCGAGCCGAAGAAGGTGCTCTACCGCGTGCGCTTCCTGCAAAAGGAAGTATGGCCGGCCTACCGCGGGCCGGCCCACGACGTGATCGAGATGGAGATCTTCGAGCA
>DATFVY010000199.1:0-19983 GCA_035259925.1 Burkholderiales bacterium | reverse complement strand
GTGGCTGCCGCGTTGACGAAGGTCGAGGTCGCGATACCCGTCTCGTTCCCGCCCTCGAGGTAATGGGCGACGTTGTTCTGGTTCGCGGCGCTGCGGATCTGCGTGCCGACACTCGGGCCTGCCGCGAACACGATCGCAATGACGTCCGCGGCGGGACTGACTCCGGTGATCGCGAGCGTCCCCTTCGTGTCGGTGTTCAGAGGGCAGGTCGAGCCGCAAGACGGGTTTCGCGCGAACTCGCGCGTGACCGCATACCAGAGGCGCTCGCCGTTGCCATCGCGAAGATCCGGCAATCCCAGCGTGCGCCACGGCAGTCGGCCGATGTAGCTCGGGCATTCCGAGCCGGAGAAGGTTTCGGCGCTGCCATCGTTATTGGTGTCCGGGCAGGGCAGCGAACCCGGCCGGTTGGCATCCACCGCGGCATACGCGATCAACCCGGCCTTGGCCTGCGCCAGCGCGTCGTGGGTGACCCTGTCGGCGTTGAGGCTCTGCGCAGCCGTACCGAAGAAGCCGTAGAAAATCGCCCCGAATCCGAGGATGATGATCACTACCGTCAGCAGTGCGGCCTGCCCGCGCTGGCGGACGGTGCTGCGCGCGCCCGGCATTCTGCGTTGCCGCATCACGGAACGGTTACCTGGCCGGGACCTGGGCCGGCGCCGCGGGGGCCGGTGGCGCTCCGGGCCGGGCGGCTGCCGTCTCGGTGATCGCCCGCGAGACGGCATCTTCGATGATCTGCTGCTGCCGCTCCTCGCGTTCCTGCTCCGCCGCCCGGGCGACCTCGGACGGCGCAGCCTTGCCTTTCCCGGCGTTGGCCGTGGGCTTGGATCCGGGCTTGGGTTTGGGCTCGGGCTCGGAGAGCGCGCGGCGCGAATAACCTTCCTCGATCGTGCCGGACAGCAGCTCCACGCTCTGCCCGGGCTTGAGCTCGACGCTGCGCGCGGACTGCGGCGCCTGCAGCGTGATCCTGCCATCGGGCCGCACGCGGCTGACCACGGCGCCGGCGCCCGATGGATCGTTATCGTGCACCGGCTGGTTGTTGAGCCATATGGTCGTCTTGCCGTCGTCTCTCCGCAACAAGCCGCCGTAGGTGATGGTCTGGGCAACCGGCGCGGCTTCCTGTTCGGTATTCTCGGTCGCGAGGGCGGTTCGCGCCCGCTGGCTGCGCGCAACGTCCAGCGACGCGCGCTGCGCCGGCGTGAAGAACAGTCGCCCGAGTGGATCCTGCTGGGCCGCAGGGGCGCGCCCCGGCAGTGCCGCAGTCGCGAGCGCGCACACGATGAGCAGCCGGCCGGTATTCATTCGAGCAACGCCGCGGTTCATTGCAGTCTCGACGGCCCGGGGGCCGCCTTCACCGTGATCCACGAGAGGTCGCACTCGGCATTGACGTTGGGCTGGTAGCGGATGATGCCGCCGGTATTGATGCGCCTCAACATGCACTGGTCTATGGTGAAGAGCCCGTTGCCCTGGCGCGCGAGCGCGTTGAAGAACCGCAGCAGGTCCTCCTCGTGCAGCAGCCGGAAGCGCAGCCGCATGATCGACTGGTTGAGCGCGAGCTGCCCGGGATTGAAGTCGGCGGCGTAGGCGTACGGCCGCTGTACCCCGATCTGGTAGTCCACGCCGAACAGGTCCGCTTGCCGGTTCGCCAGGCGCAGCCCGTCGAGCCAGTTGATACGCTGCTCGTCCCCGATGTAGCCGAGGCGCTCCATCTGGCGGTAGCGGTCGATGTACTTCACGATGATTTCCTTCTCGTCGCCGGACTTCTGCAGGCGCGTCCGCGCGTCCTTGAACAGAACCTGCTGCCGGGCGAGTTCCAGGCGCTGCGTAGCCTTCATGTGCTCGGAATAATAAACGGCGGCAGCTCCGATCAGCGTCACCACGAGGAACGCGAGGAGCGGGGTCTTCAGAGCCTGGAGATCGGACTGGGTCATCGGCTGGGCTTCATGACCACCAGCAACTTGAACTCCGCCGTGCCGGCCTGCTGCTCCGCGGCTTCGGTGGTATTGCCGGACAACGACAAGGCCGGATTGACGTTCAGCGGCAGCTTCACCACCTGCACTTCCGCCACTTCGGGTTCTTGGGCTATGCGGGCGGCCATGCCATTGATGGTCGCGATGGCGCCGCGGTAATCTCCGCGGAACGGGCGAATCTCGCCGTCGATCAACGCGCTCTCCTTGCGCGCCGACCCTGCTTGGGCGGGCGCGGCCGGCGCGGGAGCCGCGAGTTCGCGCACGCCGCCGCCTTCGACCTCGATATTGGCCGTGCCGTATTTCCAGCCGAATTCCCGGATGACTACGGTCGGGTTCGCCTCGAGCGCCCGGCCGACGAGAGTCATCACTCTTTGCGGGGTGTGCGTGGACTCGCGCAGCCGTTGCGCGATCTCCACCGCTTTTTGCAGGTTTTCCGCGGACGCCGGGGCCTGAGGAAACTGGCGCGTCGCCTCGAGATACTGGGTCGAGAGCAGGGCCGTCTGCCGCGCCGCGTCCTCGGTATCCCAGCGCAGAGCAGTCATGACGGACAGGTTGATGGCGGTCCACAGCAGCGCCGCGGCAGCCAGCGCGCCGCAACCAGCATAGATCCCGCGCCGTGCCTGGTAACGTTTGTGGCCCGCGGTCGTGCTGGGCGGCGCGAGGTTGCCCGCCGGCGCCCGGATGCCGAGCAGGTGCAGGGCGATCGCGTACGGCGTGTTGAGCAGCTGGTCCGGGATGTCCAGGCGGGAGAGGATCTCGGCGCGCCCGATGCGCACGCAATCGAGGCTGGGATTCTCGCTGCGGACGGCCGCCGCGACTTCCTCGAGGTCGTCGTCACGATCCAGCAGCAGCACAGTGAGCGGCTCGTCGAGCGTCATCGTGCGCAGCGCGTGGAGGTAGAGCCGGGTGTTCGATATTTCCTCGGCAAAGAAGCGGGGGCGATTCTCCGCCCGGCCACCTTCCCCGCGCGTGAGGCGGGAGAGCCGGAACTGACGGTCGCGGAAAAAAGTGAGCCGCAGGGCGCCGACGCGCTGGAACACGAGCAGCAGCTGGGGCGCCTTGACGCCGAGCTTCTCGACCAGCGTGCCGCTGAGCATCGGCAGCAGGTAGATCCCGCCCACCGGCAGCCCGCGCGCGAGCACCGCCTGCAGCCAGTCGTTGATCAGTTCGGGGTTGGTCAGCGCGCTGAACAGGTAACGGTCGTCGCGGCGCTTGCCGGCGTCGCGGCCGAGCAGAGTGGCCGACATGTACGGCGTATTGCGGTAATGCTGCCGGAGCTTCCGGTTGACCATGTCCGCGCGGTCGCGCCCGAACGCGTGCGGCAGGGTCTCGAAGCGGTAGTCTTCCTCGATCGCGTCGACGACGATGTAGACGGGGATATTGCTGAACCCGGTCAGAAAGTCCTTGAAGCCGGTCTGGCCCGCTTCGTTGCTGGGAAACGAGCGGGTCTCGACGATGCGGCCGCTGCGCCAGCGGGCGGCGTTCGCGCCCTGGCCCGATATCGCGATGAGGAGCTTGTCAGCCATGGCTCGATGCGACGTGACCGGTGACCGGTGACCGGTGGCCGCTAGCTCCGCGCCGCCTGACTGTGCGATAGATCACAAAAACCCCTTCTAAAACTTCAACTTGCCCAAGATATCATACACCGGACCGAGCACCGCCCAGATGACGAAAGCAAGCAGGCCTCCCAGGACCAGCGTCATCGCCGGCCCGAGCGCCTTCTGCGCCTTGTCGACCGACTCTTTCACGTCCCGGTTGTAGAAGTAGGTGATGTTGTTGAGGGCCGTATCAAGGGCTCCGGTGCTCTCTCCCACCCGCAGCATGCGTATCACCAGCGGCGGGAACATCCCCAGGTTGCGGAACGTCTCGGTGAGGCTCTCTCCCGCCGCGATCTGCTGGCCCGCCCGCACCAATCCATCGGAGATGACCCGGTTGTTGACCACGTCTTCGCAGGTCTTGATCGCATCGAGCACCGTGATGCCGGACCGGTAAAGCAGCCCGAAGACGTTTGCGAAGCGCGACATGATGATCTTCTGCAGCGTCGAGCCGACGAGCGGCAGGCGCAGCTTGGCGTAATCCCACAGGTAGGCTATGCGGGCGCTGCGCTGGATCGCGAGCATGAACGCGACCATCACGACGACCGGCACGCCGAAGACGACGTACCAGTAGTTCGTCATGAAGTCCGACACCGCGATCAGCACCTGGGTCTGCCGGGGCAGGGCGAGCCCCATGGTCTTGAACAACTGGGCGATCTGGGGCACCAGGTAGATCAGCAGCGCCACCAGCACGCCGAGCACGACCACCAGGGTGATAATCGGGTAGATCATCAGCCGGCGCGTGTCGGCTATCAGCTCGTCGAGCCACTTCAGGTTCTCCGCCAGATTCTTGAACACTTCCGGCAGCTGGCCGGACTGCTCGCCCGCGCGGATCAGGCTCACGAAGACGTCGTCGAACACCACCGGATGCGCCGCGAGACAGGCCGACAGCACTTTGCCGCCCTCCATGTCCTCGGTCATCACGGTCAGCACCTCGCGGAAGCGCGGGTTCTCCAGCGTGTCGCGCATGTCGCGCAGGCCGTCGATCATCGGTATGCCGGACCGTATCATCTGCTCCAGGTCGAAGCAGAAGTTGATGAGGTCCTGGCGCGTGATCGTGCCGCCCGCGGCGAAGCGGGACGCGCGACGGTCTACCTGCTTGAAGTTGATGAGGTCGAGCCCCATGCGACGCAGCCGCAGCTCGAGATCGACCTCGTTTACCGCGTCCAGCCCGCCGCGTGCCGGGCGGCCGGCTTTGTCGATGGCCTTGTATTCGTAGGAAGGCACGAAAGTCAGTCCAGAACGCAGAGTGCAGATTGCAGAGTACGCAACGAGCGATGCGCTCTCGAAGTCAATTCTGCATTCTTCATTCTGCACTCATCATTAGCCGTAGCGGGCGGTGAGATCGATCTCGCGCGCGACCTCCACCAGGCTGGTCGTGCCGTCGACGACCCGTTGCAGCCCCTCATCGGCGAGCGTGCGGTAGCCTTTGCTGACCGCCGCCGTGCGCATTTCCTTGGCGGTGGCGCGGCGCGCCACGAGCTCGTCGAGGTCGCTGTCCATCACCAGCAGTTCCATGATCGCGGTGCGGCCCTTGAAGCCCTTGTTGTCGCAGTGCTTGCAGCCGACCGAACGGTGCAGGAACGAGACCTTTTCCCCGGTCGTGCCGAGCAGGAGGCGCTCTTCCCGTGATGGAGCGTAGGCTTCCTTGCACTGGCTGCACAGCACGCGCACCAGGCGCTGCGCGATCACGCCGATGATGTTGCCCGCCATGATGTCGGGCTGGATGCCGATGTCGAGCAGCCGCGGGAAAGCGCCCAGCGCGGAATTGGTGTGCAGCGTGGTGAAGACCTGGTGGCCGGTCATTGCGGCGCGGAACGCCATCTCGGCGGTCTCCTTGTCGCGTACCTCGCCCACCAGGATGATATCGGGGTCCTGCCGCATGATGGAGCGGATTCCGTCGGCGAAGTCCATGCGCACGACCTCGCCCACGGAAGTCTGGCGCATCAGGGTCAGCGGATACTCGACCGGATCCTCCAGCGTCATGATGTTGACGGTCTCGTCGTTGACCTGCGACAGCAGCGAGTAGAGCGTGGTGGTCTTGCCGCTGCCGGTCGGCCCGGTGACGATCAGGATTCCCTCTGGCCGCGCCAGCATCAGGTTGATTTTCTCAGTGGCGTCTTTGGTGAGGCGCATGCGGTCGAGCGAGATGATCGATTTCTCGCGGTCGAGCACGCGCAGCACGATGTTCTCGCCGTAGATGGTGGGCTGCGTGGACACGCGGAAATCGACCGGCCGTCCGTTGAGGGTCAGGGACAGGCGGCCATCCTGCGGAGCGCGCGTCTCCGCGATATTCATCGCGCTCACAACCTTCACCCGCACGGTGATTCCCGGCAGGTAGGTCTTGTGAAGGCTGCGCACCGTCTCCAGCACGCCGTCGATGCGATAGCGGATGCGCAGGAACGCGTACTCCGGCTCGAAGTGGATGTCGGAAGCACCCCGCTTGACCGCGTCCACGAGGAGAGCGTTGACCAGGCGCACCATCGGTTGCGTGTACTCGTCGCCGCCGCCCGCGGCCTGGAGGCTCTCGTAGTCGATTTCCCCGGTCTCGATTTCCTTGAGAATGCCGTCGACCGAAAGCTCGTAGCCGTAGAAGTGATCGATGTAATCGCCAAGCTGGGCCTCGGCGGCGAGCTGGGTCTTGATCTCGATCTGCGACCCCAGCATCGCGCGCAGCTGGTCCATCGCCACCACGTTGAAGATCTCGGTGGTGGCGACAGTGAGCACCTGCTCCCCGGGATCGAAGGCAATCGGCAGCACGCGGTTGCGGCGGGCGAAATCCTGCGCGACGAGCTTGAGCGCTTCCGGGTCGGCCACGACCTGGGCGAGGTCGATCGCCTCCTGGCCGATGGTGCGCGCCATGATGTCACGGATGGCGCTCTCCGTGACGAAGCCGAGCCGCACCAGCAGGCGGCCGATGGGGATGTTGTTGTGGCGCTGCTCGGCGAGCGCGATGGACAGCTGGTCGGTGGTGATCAGCCCCTGCTGTACCAGCAGCTCGCCCAACCGGAGTTTCTTGCGCTGTTCGGCCATAGGGAAGACAGGAAGACCGCTTCCGGCCGGCTATTGTACCTG
Organism: Burkholderiales bacterium; assembly: GCA_035259925.1. GTDB lineage: Bacteria > Pseudomonadota > Gammaproteobacteria > Burkholderiales > SG8-41 > SG8-41. Next base: position 13,346 of record DATFVY010000199.1, on the reverse strand, counting down.
CGCGGCGAGACTGCCGATGCGCTCCTGGGCCTGCGAGATATTGAAGTTGGCGCGGCCTCTGGCGGACGCGAGCTGCACGGCGCGCCGGTAGTAGCCGAGCGCGAGCTTGTGCTGGCTGACGTGCTCCAGTCCGACGGCGAGGTTGTACGCGTAATCGGGGTTGCCCGGGTCGAGGTGGTGGGCCTGGAAATAGGCCTGCTGGGCCGCCGCCCACTGCGACTGATCGGCGTACAAGTTGCCCAGCACGAAGTAGAGGTAGGCCGACGGCTCCAGCGAGATCAGGTGCCTCAGCTTCGATTCAGCCGCCGCCGGGTCGGCGCGCCCGAGCAGCGCGATCAGCCCGGCCTGCGCCAGAGCGTTCCGCGGCTCGATTTCCAGGACCTGGAGGTAGCGCCGGGTTGCATCCTCGTTGTCACCGATGCGGCCCGCGATCGCAGCCAGTCCGAGCAACGCGTCGACGTTCTTCGGCTCGGCGGCTGCGACCTGGCCGTAATCACGCCGTGCCTGGTCGAGTTGCCCGGCTTGCAGCGCCGCGTAGGCCTGGCCGAGCAGCGGATTCAGGGTTGGCGCCGCATCGCCGCGGCTGACCACGACGGTACTGCGCGGCGCGGCCTCGTCGGCAGCCGCCGGGGCCGGCTTCTGGCGGCGTGCGACGGAGGACTCGGCCGCGGCCTCGCGCAGCAACGGCGCGGCGGGCACCGGCTCAGGCAAGGGCGCTGGAACGGCAGCAGGCACGGCAGCCGGTGCGCGCTGCGCCTCCCCGGGCAGCGGCGGCTGCCCTTTCGGAGCGGGCGGCGGCTGCCCGACGGAAAGGCCGGGGCGCGCGATCTGGAAATAGACGTAAACGCCGAATCCCGCCGCGAGCAGCGCGGCCAGCAGCCCGATCACCGGCAGGGGATGCGTGCGCAGATACTCGACTACGCCCTCGTTGGCGGCGGGGTCCGCGCCTGCCTGCATGACGGTGCTCGCTTGTGCTTGTGGCGGCTCACGAGCCGGGACCCCTGCGACGGGTGCCCGCGCCGGCGTGGCTGTCGGCACCTCCCCGGCGGGGCCACCCCCCCTGGCCGAAGGGGGGGATGCGGGGGGGTCCGCGGAAATCGGCTGGAGCGTGAGCTCGGATCTGGTCGCGCCCGGCGCTGCAGCGGGGGCAGCGGCAGCGGAAACAGAGACGGGGGCCTGAACCGGCTCGACGCGGGAATCGCCCCGATCCTTGGCGGCCTTTTCCAAGGCCTTCATCAACAGGCTCATCGCGCGGTGCCGGTGTTCTCGGCTGGCGGAGGAGAGGCCTCCGGTTTGGGCAGGAAGCGCTGGTAGAACCTGAGCTCGTCGCTTTCGAGGGACGGGTTGGCGACGACAATCGGCCGCAGGAAGACCATCAACTCCGACTTGCCGACCTGCTCGTCGCGGAAGCGCAACAGTTCGCCAGCAGCCGCCAGCGCATCCGCACCCGGGATCTGCTGCCGGGCGCGCCGCGCTTCATCCTGCATCAGCCCGCCCAGCACGACCGTCTGGCCGCTGCCGACCATCAGCACGGACTCCATTTCCCGCACTTGTATCTGGGGCACCTGGTTGAGGATAGGCGCGATGTTGCAGGCGGGTGTCCCGACGCCGCAGGGATTGGCCAGCGACGGATTCGGGTCGTTTACGAAGGGTTGTTCCGGCCGCAGGCGGGTGACCGTCGGCCGCACGGTGAGCGAAACCCGGCCGTCCTCGTTGACCTGCGGTGTCACGCTCATCACGACGCCGACCGCCACCGTCTTTGCTGTCGTCGTGAAAGTCTGCAACGTGCTTCCCTGCACTCCCTGGGAAGTCGACGAGGTGACCTCGAAGTAGACGATGTTGTCCACTACCTTGAGCAGCGCAGTCTGGTTGTTGAGCGCCATCAACTTGGGGCTGGACAGCACCTTCGTGTTGCCGAACTCCTGGAGCAGCTGGATGGTGGCGGCGATGTTGCCGAGCGGCGAGTTGGCGTCGACATAGCCGATCTGGAAGAAGTTGGCGCCTTGCTGGGTAAGCCCGGTCCCAAAACCGCCGAGCGTCTTCTGCTGGAGGGAGGGGCCGCCCGTCACCGGCAACCGGCTCCAGTCGACGCCCCCTTGGTACTTTTCGGACAGCTGCACTTCAACGATCGTGGCCTCGATCAGCACCTGGCGTTGCATGGCGTTGACGATGCTGTCGATGTGGGCTTGAATCAGCTGGTGCTGCTTCTCGGTCGCGTTGATTGTGACCGTGCCCGAGGCCGCGTTGATGACCACGTCGTCGGGCAGCAGCGTGGCTTGCTGCTGGCTGCTGCCGGGGGCGCTGATGACCGAGGTGGCGAGCGTAGGCGCGCCCTGGCCGGCGCGGCTCGCCGCCTCCATCTGCTTGACCCGCAACTCCTGCTCCTGCTTGACCAGCGCGAGGCGCTCGTTCTTCGCCTCGGCGGTCAGGCTCTGCAGCCGGGTGGAATTGAGGATGGAGCGGATGTTGTCCCGCAGCTGGTCCCAGAAATCATTCTTCGAAACGGTGCGCACGACCGTATTGGAGCCGCTGCTGGCGGCGGCGCCACCAGCGCCGCCCGTTCCGCCGGTTCCGCTGATGGTGAGTTCGCCCGTTACACCGATGGTCGAGCTGGTTTCGCGCGCCATGTTCACGTAGTTCACGCGGTAGGTCTTCACGTACGCCGTGTCGGGCGACACGACGATGGTGTTCCCCTCCACGCGGTAGCGCATGTTGACCTGCCTGGAGACGCGCTCGAGGATCACGGGCAGGGTTTCGTTGATCGCATTGAGGCTGACCAGGCCGGTGATGCCGGGATGCACGTCGATGTTCTGGCGGGTGTCGCGCGCCAACGCGATCAGAAGGTCCTTCACCGGTACTTCGCTCACCACAACGCTGTAGGTCTGCGGCTTCACGGCCGGCTTGGGTGGCGGCAGGAACTCGCTCGCCCGGGCCGGCGGCGGGATGTCCCTGGCCGGCTCGCCCTTGACCTGCTCCTTGGTGATGTGCCCCTCGGAAGGCGGGAGGTGGGGCTTGATGTTGTAGCAACCGGGGATGAGCCATACCAGCGCAAGCGCCGGAAGCGCAACGCGACAGACGGGTGCGGAGCGCACCGCGATGCACGGCGTGGTCGATAGCGAAACCATCGTTTCTCCCCGGCGCCCTGGCCAGTCCCGCGGCCTTCTCGGGGCCGCTGGGCGGTCAGGACGCCTCGTGCTGCCTGATCTCGGCGCGTATGCCGTTTACGGTGCGCAGAATCGGCTGATTCGCCTTGAGCGATTCCGGCAGCCGATCGAGCGCCTCCTGCGCCGCGCGGCGATCACCAAAGCTCCCGTAAAGCACCGTCAACGACGGTTTCTGCCTGGCTAAGGTACGATACACAAAAATCTTATTCATTTCAACGGACTTAGCCAAGTCGTTAAGGTGTGTCTTGAGCAGTTGCGGATCGTTGGTGCCAAAGAGCTGGATGCTGTACGTGGAATGTGCCTCACTCGCCAGCCATTCCCGGGTCGCCGCCATCCTTGTTTCGACCAGATCCCAGGAGCCAGCTTGCAATTCCTGTGCCCGAGGGGTGGAAGCGCTGGCGGCAGCGACCGCGGGGACGATGGGGGCGGGGGGCGCCTTCGCCTGCGGGGTAGCCGGGGTGACGGGGTGTGTCGCCGCCTTCGGCGAGGGTGCCGATTCCCTGACGCCTGCGGACGCGGGTTGAGTCGCGGTCGTTGCGCCCGCCGGCCGCTCGGTCGCGTGCTGGAGCAGCGCGTAGACGCCTATTCCGAGCGCCGCGCCGCCGGCGACCAGCGCCGCGCCCCACCACCCGTAGCGCGGCGCCGATGCGCCATGAGCCTGCTGGCTGAATTCGCTGTCGCGCACCGCGGCCACGATGTGCTTGGGCCGTATCGTGTGGGTGTTCTCCGAGAATGCGGCGAGCAGTGCCTTGTCCGCGATGAGGTTGACGCGACGCGTGAGGCCGAGCGAGGCGCGCGCGATGCCGCTGACCACCGGGCCGGAGAACAGGTCGGGCCCGCGGTAACCCGCCGCCCGCATCCGGAACATCAGGTATTCCCGGATCTCTCCCGGCGCCAGCGGCTCGAGGCGGAAACTGTGGGTGATGCGCTCGCGCAGCGGCCGGATCTGCGGCTGCCGCAGATTGTCGTCCAGCTCGGGCTGGCCGAAGAGAACGATCTGCAGGAGCTTGTCGTTCTTCGTCTCCAGGTTGGACAGCAGCCGGATTTCCTCGAGGGTGGGGAGCGGCATGCTCTGCGACTCCTCGACGAACACGACGACGCGCTTGCCCCCGGCGTAGCGCTCGAGCAGGAAGTCGTGCAGCGCCTGCATGACCTCCACGCGGGTTGCGCCGCGGTCCACCGCGAGCTGCAGCTCGAAAGCGATGGTGTGCAGGATCTCCTCGGGCGAGACGCTCGGGTTGGCGATGTACACCGTTTCGACGTGCGGCGGCAGCCGCATCGGCAGCATGTGGCACAGCATCGTCTTGCCGCTGCCCACCTCGCCGGTCACCTTGATGATGCCTTCGCCGTGGGTGATGGCGTAGATCAGCGCTTCGAGGATCGGGCCGCGGTTGCCGCCGGCGAAGAAGAACTCCGTGTTGGGAGTGATCTTGAACGGCGCCTGGCTCAAGCCGAAGTGGTTGTAGTACACGCGCCTGTCCCGGATCTACTTTGCCGCCGGGCGCGGGGCCTTCTCCGCTTCCTCCGGCGTTCCGAAGCTTTGCATGCGGCTGTAGAGCGTGGTGCGGTGGATGCCGAGCATCTTGGCCGCCTGCGTCAGGTTGCCCTGGGTGATCATGAGCGCGGCCTCGATGTAGCCCCGCTCCCATTGGGACAAGGTGTTATCGAGGTGGAAGTTCTTGTGCAGCTGGAGATGACGGCGGGCGGCCTCCAGCACCGTCTTGAAATCCTGGCCCGCGGCGAGGCCCGGCAGCTGGCCGTCGAAGCTCTCCGTGTCCAGCTCCGACTGCAGCTCGGCCGCGCCGACGCGCTTGCCGGCGTACTTCGTCGTGAGGCGGATCACGATATTGCGCAGTTCGCGCGCGTTGCCGGGGAAGCTGTACCCGAGCCAGACCTGGGTGGCGGCGGAATCGAACTCGAAAGGGCTCACGCGGGCCTGGCGCGCGTAGAAGTCCCGGTAATGATCGAGCAGCGCGCGCTTGTCGTCGCCGAGGTCGCGCAGCGGCGGCACGCCGATGGTGAACACCGACAAGCGGTGGTACAGGTCGGAGCGGAAGCGGCCGGCGCGGATCTCCTGCCGCATGTCGCGATTGGTCGCGGCCACCACCCGCGCGTTGGAGACGCGGCTCTGAGTTTCGCCGACGCGCTGGTACTCGCCGTTTTCCAGCACGCGCAACAGCTTCGCCTGCAGCTCCAGCGGCAGCTCGCCGATCTCGTCCAGGAACAGGGTGGAGTCCTTGGCGTCCTCGAAGTAGCCCGCCCGCGACGTGGTGGCGCCGGTGAACGAGCCCTTGGCGTAGCCGAACAGCGTCGGCTCCACCAGCGTCGGGGAGATCGCGGCGCAGTTGAGCGCGAGGAACGGGCGCGCGGCGCGCTGGCTCATGCGGTGCAGCGAATTGGCAACGAGCTCCTTGCCGCTGCCGGATTCGCCCTCGATCAGCACGGGGAAGGGGGCGTTGGCGAACTGCGAGATCTGCTGGCGCAGTTTCTCGATGAGCGCACTCTTGCCCAGCAGCCCGCTGTCCACCGCAGGCGCGCCCAGCTCGGCCGCGCGAACCTCGAGCGCGCGCGTGAGCAGCGTCTTCAGTGTCGCCGGCTCGCACGGCTTGGCGACGAATTCGATGGCGCCCAGAGTGCGGGCATGGCGCGCGTTGGACTCGTCGTTCTGCCCGGACAGCACCACGATCTTGATGCCGGGCGAATGCGCGATGAGCTCGCTGATCAGCTGGAAGCCCTCGTCGGGACGGTGCGGGGTCGGGGGCAGCCCGAGGTCGACCAGCGCGAGCTGCGGCACGGTGTCGAGCTGGCGCAGCAGGTTCTTGACGCGGGCGCGCGAGTCCGCGACGTATACGCTGAAATCGCGGCTCAGGACGAAATTGAGCGTGTCGGTGATGAGCGGATCGTCGTCGACGATCAACAGCTCCGGCTTGGCTGCAACGGCTTCTTTCAATGCGCCCCCTGTCGAACGCCTCCGCGCGGTGAACGGCGAGCGGGCGCGAAGCCCGGCCACGTGCGGCTTCCGGCCCAGTACCAAATTGTATAGTAAAGGTTTTTAGGCCCTGCCGGGGGGTGGAATCAGGCCGAAATGCACGCCAGGAAGGCCCGCTCGAGGTCGGGGGCGCCGTAGCGGTCCGCGAGCTCCCGCGGGGTCCCCGCGAAGCGCAACTGGCCGGCATGCAGCACGGCCATGCGATCGCACATCTCCGCGACGTCGGCCAGCGCGTGGGAGGTGAAGAAAACGGTGCGGCCGGAGCGCTTCAGGGCGGCGAGCTCCTCCTTGAACAGCGCCCGCGCCTTCGGGTCGAGGCCTCCCGCCGGCTCGTCCAGCACGTAGAGGTCTTTTCCGGAGAGCAGGCAGGCGGCGAGCCCCAGTTTCTGGGTCATTCCCTTTGAGTAGGTGCGGGCGAGGCGGTCGAGCGCGGAAAGCTCGAGGTCGAGCGCGCCGAACATCCGCGCCACTTCCGCGTCCTCGTAGCGCGCGCGGTAGAGCTTGCACATGTAGTGGAGGAAATCCCGGCCCGTCAGGTAGAACGGCGGGTTGAACCGCTCCGGCAGAAACGCGAGGCGGGCGCGCGCCGCGGTGTTCCGATGCGGGGAGCCGAAGATCTCGATGGCGCCCGCATCCGCGTCGCAGAAATCGAGCATGCACTTGATGAGAGTCGTCTTGCCCGCGCCGTTGACTCCCACCAGCCCGAAAAACTCGCCGCGTCGCACCTCGAGCGAGAAATCGCTCAGCGCGGGGACGCGGGCGTAGCGCTTCTCGACCCGGGAAAAACGCAGTGCGAAGTCGTTCATGTCAGCGGCCTAAATTATCTTAAAGCGGCCCGTGTCACAATGCCGGGATCATGCGGGAATCGCGCGCGGCGCCGAATCTTGAGCCCGCCGCGCGGTCCAAGCGTGTTTGTTGCGCGGCTGTTAGAATTGACCGCCTTTCCGCCCCCGCCTGCCGATGGAAAACCTCGTAGAAATCAAGGACGTCAATTTCTCGTACGACGTCCGGCCGATCCTCAAGGGCATCAACCTCACGGTGCCGCGCGGCAAGATCGTGGCCATCATGGGCCTGTCAGGCTGCGGCAAGACCACGCTGCTGAGGCTGATCGGCGGGGCGTTGCGCGCGAGCAGTGGCAGCGTCAAGGTGGCGGGCCAGGCGATGAGCGAGCTCGGCCAGGAGGAGCTCTACGCGATGCGCCGCCGGATGGGGATGCTGTTCCAGTTCGGGGCGCTGTTCACCGACATGTCCGTATTCGACAACGTCGCGTTCCAGATCCGGGAGCACACCGACCTGCCCGAGGCCATGATTCAGGACCTGGTGCTGATGAAGCTGCACGCGGTGGGGTTGCGCGGGGCGCAGCACATGATGCCGTCCGAATTGTCGGGTGGCATGGCGCGGCGCGTCGCGCTCGCACGCGCGATCGCGCTCGATCCAATGCTGATCATGTACGACGAGCCGTTCACCGGGCTCGACCCGATCTCGATGGGCGTCATCAGCAACCTGATCCGCAGCCTCAACGACGCGCTCGGCGCGACCTCGATCGTGGTCACGCACGACGTGCAGGAATCGCTCAAGATCGTCGACTACGTCTATTTCATGTCGGACGGGGCCGTGGTGACGCACGGCACGCCGGACGACATCCGCAAGTCGGACGCGCCTTTCGTGCACCAGTTCGTCTGGGGAGAAATGGACGGTCCCCTGCCGTTCCATTACCCGGGCGCCACGTATGCAAGAGACCTCGAGCTGGGGCCGGCCGGTGCCTGAACGCATCGCAGGCCCTCTGCGCGGCATCGGCCGCCAGGTCGTCGACGGGCTGTGGCGGCTGGGCTATGCGACGCGTTTCTTCGCGCTGACCCTGGTGCGGTCGGCCGTGAGCTTCCGGCGCTTCCGGCTCACGATGCGCGAGCTCTACTTCGCGGGCGTGCTGTCGCTGATCATCATCGTCGTATCGGGTCTGTTCGTCGGCATGGTGCTGGGCCTGCAGGGCTACGAGACGCTGCAGAAGTACGGGGCCTCCGACGCGGTCGGGACGCTCGTCGCGCTTTCGCTGACGCGAGAGCTCGGGCCGGTAGTGGCCGCGCTGCTGTTCGCGAGCCGCGCCGGCTCGGCCATGACCGCCGAGATCGGCCTGATGAAGGCGACCGAGCAGATCTCGGCGATGGAGATGATGGCGGTGGACCCGATCGCGCGCGTGGTCGGGCCGCGCTTCTGGGGCGGCGTGATTTCCATGCCGCTGCTGGCCGCGATCTTCAGCGCCGTGGGGGTATTCGGCGGCTATCTCATCACCGTGGTCGTGATCGGTGTGGACGAGGGAGCGTTCTGGTCGCAGATGCAGAACAGCGTGGACTTGCGTCAGGACATCGCAAACGGCGTGATCAAGAGCGTGGTATTCGGCGTGGCGGTCACGGCGATCGCGCTCTTCGAAGGCTACGACGCCCCGCCCACGGCGGAGGGCGTCTCGGGAGCGACGACGCGCACCGTCGTCACGTCCTCGCTCGCCATCCTCGGGCTCGATTTCGTGCTGACCGCCTTCATGTTCACGGGAGTCTAGGCGCATGAACAGGACCATGATCGATTTGTGGGTGGGGATCTTCGTCGCCGCGGGCATCGTGGCGCTGATGGTGCTGGCGCTGAAGGTCGGCAACGCGAGCACCACCTTCCAAACGGGCGACACCTACCGCATCCACGCCCAGTTCGAAAACATCGGCGGGCTCAAGCCGCGCGCGCCGGTGAAAAGCGCGGGCGTGGTCGTGGGGCGGGTGGACGAAATCGGCTTCGACAGCAAGAGCTTCAGGGCGCGGGTCACGCTCAATATCGACCGCCGCTACCCGTTTCCCAGGGACACGTCGGTTTCCATCCTCACCTCCGGCCTGCTCGGCGAGCAGTACGTGGGCCTCGAGGCGGGCGGCGACGATGCCATGCTGAAGGACGGGGAAACCGTGCAGCTCACGCAGTCCGCGGTAGTGCTGGAAAAGCTGATCGGGCAATTCCTCTACAACAAAGCCGCCGAAGGCGGGTCAAAGTAATACCGTGAGGCAGTGACGAGGTGACGAGGTGATGAAGAACCTATTGATTGCACTGATGATTTCCTGCTGCGCTGCAGTCTTGCCGGCGACGGCGGCCGAAGTGATGTCGCCCGATGCGCTGGCCAAGAGCGTGACCGAGGAAGTGCTCGCCGTGCTGCGCGCGGACAAGGACATCCAGGCGGGCAATACCAAGAAGGTGATCGAGCTGGTCGAGAACAAGGTGCTGCCGCACTTCAATTTCACGCGCATGACGCGGCTCGCTGTCGGCGCCAACTGGCGGCAGGCGACCCCGGAGCAGCAGAAGGTGCTGACCAGCGAATTCCGCACGCTCCTGGTGCAGACCTACGCGGCGACATTGACTGCCTACCGCGACCAGAAGGTCGAGTTCCGGCCGCTGCGCCTGCAGCCCACCGACACGGACGTGCTGGTGAAGACCTCCATCATCCAGCCGGCTGGCAAGCCGGTCGGCGTCGACTACCGCATGGAAAAATCGGATGGCGGGTGGAAGGTGTACGACGTGGTGGTGGCGGACTTGAGCCTCGTGCAGAACTATCGCGGCACGTTCAACGCCGAGGTCCAGAAGGGCGGAATCGACGGGCTGATCAAGGCGCTCGCCGACAAGAACAAGCAGCTGACGGCAAAATGATCACCTGCAAGGACGGCCACTGCACCGTGCAGGGGCCGGTCACCGTGGATAATGTCGTGTCTCTGCTGGAGCAGGGGAGGGAGCAGCTTGCGTCGGCGTCGACGACGATCGATCTCTCCGGGGTCACGGAAGTGGACTCGTCGGCACTGAGCCTGTTGCTCGAGTGGCGGCGCGACGCCGCGCGCAACGGCCGCGCTCTCCGCTTCGCCCGGCTCCCCGCCAATCTCCAGAGTCTCGCCCAGCTCTACGGCGTCACCGAGTTGCTGGCGTAGGCATGACGCCTGCCATCCAGGTCGAGCGGGTCTCGAAGACCTACGGCGCCCTGCGGGCGCTCGACGATGTCAGCCTGACGGTTGATCAAGGCGAATTCTTCGGCCTGCTCGGCCCCAACGGCGCCGGCAAGACGACGCTCATCAATACGCTTGCCGGCCTGGTGCTGGCCTCGAGCGGAACGGCGAGGGTACTCGGGCACGACGTCGTCAGCGACTACCGCGCGGCGCGGCGCGCGCTCGGGGTCGTGCCGCAGGAGCTGGTGTTCGACCCGTTCTTCACGGTGCGCGAGGCGCTTACCTTCCAGTCCGGCTATTTCGGACTCAGCGACAACCGCGGGTGGATAGACGAGGTCATGCACCATCTCGACCTCGCGTCGCGCGCCGAAACCAACATGCGCGCGCTTTCCGGCGGGATGAAGCGCCGGGTGCTGGTGGCGCAGGCGCTGGTGCACAAACCGCCGGTGATCGTGCTCGACGAGCCGACGGCGGGCGTGGATGTCGAGCTCAGGCAGGCGTTGTGGCATTTTGTGCGCCGTCTGAACCGCGACGGGCACACCATCGTGCTCACCACGCATTACCTGGAGGAGGCGGAAGCGCTATGCGGCCGCATCGCCATGCTCAAGCAGGGCCGCGTCGTCGCGCTCGACACCAAGCAGAACCTGCTGCGCCTGCATTCGGGCTGCTACGTCGAGCTGCGGCTGCAGCCGGACCGGCTGCCGGCATCGCTCGCCGCGCTGGTCGCGCAGCGCCGCGAGGGCGGCTACCGGCTCGCGCTGCCGGGTTATGGCGAGGTCGAGCGCGTCATCGCCGAGCTGCGCGCCGCGGACGTGGAAATCCAGGAGCTGGAAGTGATGCAACCCGACCTGGAGGAGATATTCGTCCAGATCATGAGCAGGCACTGAGGCGCGCATGAGTGACCCGCTCGTGTTCCGGCCGCTGCAGGGCTTCTACACGCTGTTCCAAAAGGAGTGGCTGCGCTTCTGGAAGGTCAGCATCCAGACGGTCCTCGCACCGGTGCTGACGGCGCTGTTGTTCCTAGTGGTGTTCGCTTATTCGCTGCGCGAGCGCGTCGAGATTTTCGAGGGCGTGGACTACGCCGCCTTCCTCGTGCCGGGGCTGGCCATGATGTCGGTGCTGCAGAATGCGTTCGCCAACAGCTCCTCCAGCCTGATGCAGTCGAAGATGACGGGCAACATCATCTTCGTGCTGCTGCCGCCGCTCTCGCATGTCGAATTCTTCGGCGCCTACCTGCTCGCCTCGGTGGCGCGCGGCCTGGTCGTGGGGGCGGGGGTCCTGCTCGCCACCGTGTGGTTCGTGGACCTGGGGCTGGCGCAGCCGTTATGGACCATCGCATTCGCGCTCGCCGGCAGCGGCGTCATGGGTGTATTGGGCATCATCGCCGGGATCCACTCCGACAAGGTGGACGAGCTGGCGGCGTTCCAGAACTTCATCGTCCTGCCCCTGACCTTCCTCGCCGGCGTGTTCTATTCGATCCATACGCTACCGCCGGTGTGGCAGGCGCTCTCGCACCTGAACCCGTTCTTCTACATGGTGGATGGATTCCGCTACGGCTTCTTCGGGCAGGGCGACGTTTCACCGTGGCTCTCCCTCGCGATTGTCGGGGCGAGTTTTTTCGCCTTATCATTTTTCACGCTGTGGCTGCTGCGCTCGGGCTACAAGCTCAGACACTGATGATCGACTCCGCACAAATCGAGGGCTGGCTGCGCGAAGGCCTCGCTTGCGAGCACGTGCAAGTGCAGGGTGACGGCCGCCATTTCGAGGCGGTGATCGTGAGCCCCGCCTTTCGCGGTAAATCGCGCGTGCAGCAGCACCAGCTGGTGTACGCTGCATTGGGCAATCGCATGCACGCTGACATCCACGCGCTGTCCATGACGACGTTGACGCCCGAGGACTGGGCGCGCCGGTGAGCGCCCCCCGCCATGGATAAGCTGGTCATCGAGGGCGGCGCGGCGTTGTCGGGGGAGGTGGCGGTCTCCGGCGCCAAGAACGCGACGCTGCCGATCTTCACCGCCGCACTGCTGACGGACGAGCCGCTGATCGTTGCCAACGTGCCGCACCTGCGGGACGTGACGACCATGCTCAACCTGCTCGCCCAGATGGGCGTGGCGGTTTCGATGGACGAAAAGGGCGGCGTCCATCTCTCCGCGCGCAGCATCGCCAATCCCATCGCGCCCTACGACCTGGTCAAGACCATGCGCGCCTCAGTGCTGGTGCTCGGCGCGCTCACGGCGCGTTGCGGGGAGGCACGGGTTTCGCTGCCCGGCGGCTGCGCCATCGGGCTACGACCGGTGGACCAGCACATCAAGGGCCTGGAGGCGCTGGGCGCGGAAGTCTCGCTCGAGCACGGCTATATCTCGGTGCGCGCGAAGCGGCTCCGGGGTGCGCGTATCCGCATGGACCTCGTTACCGTCACCGGCACCGAGAACATCATGATGGCTGCTGCCCTCGCCGAGGGCACTACCGTGATCGAGAACGCCGCGCGCGAGCCGGAAGTGGTGGACCTCGCCGATTGCCTTAATGCGATGGGGGCACGCGTGCGGGGCGCCGGGACCGGCGTGATTACAATCGAGGGCGTCGAACGCCTGCGCGGCGCGCGCCATCGCGTCATGCCGGACCGTATCGAGACGGGCACTTTTCTGGCCGCGGCGGCGGTGACCGGCGGCGACATCCGCCTGACGGGCGCGCGACCCGGCATACTCGACGCGGTGCTGGAGAAGCTGCGCGAGGCCGGGGCGCGCATCGCCACCGGAGAGGACTGGATCACGCTGAACACCAACGGAGCGCTCGACGCCGTCAGCCTGAGCACCGCCCCGTATCCGGCATTTCCCACCGACATGCAGGCGCAATTCATGGCGCTCAACAGCACCGCCCGCGGCACCGCGACGGTGATCGAGACGATCTTCGAAAACCGCTTCATGCACGTGCAGGAGTTGAAGCGCCTCGGCGCGGACATCGAGGTGGAAGGCAACACGGCGGTGGTGAAGGGCGTGCCGCACCTTACCGGCGCCGTCGTGATGGCGACCGACCTGCGCGCTTCGGCGAGCCTGGTGGTTGCCGGGCTCATCGCGCGAGGTACCACCACGGTGGAGCGCGTCTACCACCTCGACCGCGGCTACGAGCGCATCGAAGAAAAGCTCTCCCGCCTAGGCGCCCGCATCAGGCGGGTCCGCTGACTCCCTCGAAATAGATGCGCTAATCACTTGTTTTTGCTGTAGAATGCCGCCC
>DATFVY010000198.1:0-6680 GCA_035259925.1 Burkholderiales bacterium | reverse complement strand
GCCGGCGAATACGAGACGCGCGCGCCGTTCTTCGCCCACAACCGCCAGCTGCGCAAGGAGGTCGAAGCGCTCGAGCACAAGGCGCGGCGCCGCGATGTGCTGGTGAGCGACGAGGCGATCCACGCCTTCTACGACGGCGTGATACCGCACGGCATCGTCAACGGCGTGAGTTTCGAGCAGTGGCGGGAGCAGGCGGAGCGGGAGAACCCGAAGCTGCTCTACATGACCCGCGACTACCTGATGCGGCACGCGGCGGCGGAAATCACGGAAATGCAGTTCCCGGAGCGCGTCCGCGCCGGGGACGTGGAGCTGAAGCTCTCCTACCGCTTCGAACCCGGGCATGCCCTCGACGGCGTGACCGCGACGATACCTCTCCATCTGCTCAACCCGCTGGACGCGCAGCATTTCGAATGGCTGGTGCCTGGCCTGATCCGGGAAAAGGTCGCCGCGCTCTTCAAGGCCTTGCCGAAGCCATTGCGGCGGCACGTGATTCCGCCGGCGCAGCATGTCACTGCGTTCCTGGAGGAACGTGAGAGGGGAGAGGAGAGAGGAGACAGGGGCGAAACCCTGTCCGCGGCGCTGGCGCGCTACGTGCAGCGGGCGGCTGGCGAACCGGTGCCGGCCGACGTCTGGGAGGGGGCCGACCTGCCGCCGCACCTCCGGATGAATTTCCGCGTCGTCGACGAAGCGGGGCGCGAGCTTGCCGCGGGTCGCGATCTCGCGGCGCTCAGGGCGCAGCTGGGACAGGCCGCGCAGCTGACCTTCGCGACCGTGGACACCGGCATCGAAAAGACCGGCATTCGCGCCTGGGATTTCGGCGAGTTGCCGGCAGAGATCGCGTTCGTGCGTGGCGGGCGCAAGCTCACCGGCTATCCCGCGCTGACAGACGAGGGGGACAGCGTGGCGATCAGGCTGCTCGACACGCGCGCGGCGGCAGAAGGCGCGATGCGTGGAGGTGTGCTGCGGCTGGGCCGTCTGGCGCTGAAGGAGCAGATGAGGCAGCTCGACAAGCACCTGCCCGGCTTCGCCCAGGCGTCGCTGCTATTGCGGGGACTGGCACCGCCCGACGAGCTCAAGGAGGACCTGCTGGCGGCCATCGCCGACCGGGCGTTCATAGGGGAGGATGAGCTGCCGCGCAACGAAAAGGGATTCGAGGCGCTGAAGCAGCGCGCCCGCACCCGGCTGCCCGCCGTGCGCGATGCCGCATGCCGGCTGTTCGCGGCGATCGCGGAGGAATACCAGCGCGTGACCGCGGCACGGGCGCTGCCGCAGCCGGCCGCGGACGTACGCGCCCAGCTGGGCCGGCTGGTATTCAAGGGATTCCTGAGCGCGACTCCATGGGAGCGGCTGCACGACCTGCCACGCTACCTCAAGGCGGCGCAGCGCCGTCTCGAGAAGCATGCGCAGGACCCGGAGCGTGACGCCAGGCACGCGGCGAGCATTGCCGAGTTGTGGAAGCGCTACGAAGAGCGCGCCGCGAGGCTCAGGCGGGCAGGGGAAGCCGATCCGCGGCTGGTGGACTTCCGCTGGCGCATCGAGGAGCTGCGGGTGTCACTGTTCGCACAGGAACTCAAGACGCCGTACCCGGTCTCGCATAAGCGGCTCGAAAAGCTGTGGTCGCAAATCACGCGGTAGGTCCGCAACCGTGAGCGGGTCCTCTACCGTGCCCAGTACGCGGGGGATCGACTAGAATTCAGCCATGGGACAGATCGATGCGCTGAACTGGCTGCGCCCATCGAATAACCGGGAGCCGGATAGACCGGCAGGGTGCCCCGATTACGTAAGGGATACCGCGTTCGGCACCTGGTTCCTCGATACCCAAACCTGGGTGCAGCACGTGCTATGTCGCGCGCTGGACGATTTGCAGCGAATGATGGAACCCGGCCGCACCTACCCCGAAGTGCTGGACGTGGGCTGCGGACGTGGCAGGGCGCTGCGCCTGCTCGATGAGCGGTTTCGGCCACGCCGTATCGTCGGCCTCGATCCCGAGCCCGGCGTGCGGGCGTGCGTAGCGCAGGCCGCGGCGCAATGCCGCAGCACGGTGGAATTCCACTTGGCGAACGCGTCCGACACCCAGCTCCCGGACTGCGCCTTCGACCTGGTGTTCTGCAACCAGACTTTCCACCATATCGTTGACCAGGAGCTTGCGATCCTGGAGTTTTACCGCGTGTTGAAGCCCGGTGGCGCGCTGCTTTTCGCGGAATCCACCCGGCGCTACATCCATTCCTGGATCATCCGGCTGCTGTTCCGGCACCCGATGCATGTGCAGAAGACCGCGGAACAGTACATTGCGCTGATCCGCAGCGCCGGCTTCGATCTGCCAGCGGAACGCATCTCGTATCCCTACCTGTGGTGGAGCCGTCCCGATCTCGGGATACTGGAAAAGCTCGGCCTTCCGCCGCCGCCGGAACGGGAGGAGACGCTCGTCAACGTGGTGGCCGTGCGGCGGGGCTGACCAGCCGGCGCCCGTAGTACGTCAAGGTCGCGACGACGGACGGCGCCGCCGCCGGCAGCAGGGGGTATGCGGCACGCCGCATACAATGGTCCACTGCCCGCCGCAGGGCGGCATGGAACCCGGGCGCGAAGGTGGCCTATCTGGTTGCGCTCAAAATCAGCGTCCGGTATCTTTTTTCGAAGCGGCAAGGGCGGCTATAATAGGTCCGTCGCAGGGAGGCGAACCCGGTTGTCAGACCGGCGTTAGAGGGTTGGGGAGAGCGGTACGATGAACAAGCCCAGCAATGGCATAGATTTGCGCAGCGCCGCCGTCACGTCCGAAGAACTCGAATTGGCGCGCTTGATCGTCAAGGCACTGAATCTGGAAGTGTCCCCGGAGGACATTGACCCGGACGCTCCTCTGTATGGCGAGGGCCTCGGGCTGGATTCGATCGACATCCTGGAGGTCGCGCTGGCGGTCTCCAAGGCCTACGGCGTCAAGCTGCGCTCCGACGACCAGGACAACCGCAAGATATTCGCTTCCGTACGCAGCTTGTACCGTCACATCGAGCAGCGCCGGAATTCCCGGTAGCCGTATCCGTCGGGATTTCCACAAGGTCGTGCGCGTCAATGCGCACCGTTTAGAACTGTCTGAGGAGAATAGACATGATTCACCGCATCCTTGGATTCACGATTGCCGCTGCGCTGCTCCTGCTGATCGGCTGCCGCGGACAAATGCCGGTCTACAACGTGACCTCGGCGCCGGTTACCGCGAACAGGGTCGTGTCGTCCGACGAAGTCGGGAAAGCGATCATACGGGCGGGTGCGCGCTATGGCTGGCAGATGATCCAGAAGGGGTCCGGAACCATCGAGGGAACACTGGTGAACCGGGAGCACCGGGCCGTTATCGACGTCAAGTACAACGCCAAGTCGTACAGCATCACGTACAAGGACAGCGAAAAGCTGGACTACGACGGCACCAACATACACCCTAACTACAACGGCTGGATCCAGAGGCTGGACAACCAAATACGCGTAGAGCTGAGCACGATGTGAGGATCTGCGCGGCTGGACGGTCGCGCTTCCGATTCGACCTGACAGGCGGCGCGGCATTTCTGCCGCGCCGCTCGTTTTTTCGCTGGCGCGCGGTCCGCTCAGGTATATCGATCGCGTTCTGTTCCAATACTTTTGCAACTATAATTGCGTGACAAGCATTCCTTGCGCGGGAATGCCGGAGGGGGGGATGCAGAGGGCCACAGTAGAGGTGTTGTCAGGCAACAGCGTGACCGGCGCGCAGGAGCCCCGGCACCGCGGGATCCGGTAGATGCGGCGCGCTGCCGGCTGGGTGTGGAAGTCCCTCGCGATCCTGGCGCTGGTCGGGTACCAATACCTGGTCCATCTGTCCGTCAGCGGCACGCAGGCCGGATTTTCTCTTCGTCTCACCCTGGTACTGCTGCTGCTGCTGGTGCTGGCCCTGTGGGTGCTGATCCGCTTCACGAACAGGCCCCTCTGGCTGGGAGGGCTGCTGCTGATTGGCGTCGTTGCCTATCTGCTGGAGCAGCGCGAAAGCGTGGGATTGCTCGCGCTCAACGGCATATCTCATGCCGCGGCTTACCTCATCCTGCTGGTGTATTTCGGGCGTACCTTGACGGGCGGCGCAGAACCCCTCATTACGAAGTTCGCGCGCCGGGTGCATGGCACATTGCTCCCGCCCATGGAAACCTATACGCGCGGGCTGACCGTCGCGTGGTGCGTGTTTTTCGCCGCTCAAATCGTCGTGTCGGCGCTACTCTACCTGTTTGCCCCGCTCGACGCGTGGTCCATTTTCGTCAATCTGCTCAATCTTCCACTGATGCTCCTGATGTTCTTCGGCGAATCGGTGTATCGCGTGGTTCGCCATCCCGAGCATCCGCGGGCCACGCTCGAAGAGGCCATGCGCGCGTACCACGGCCACCCCCCCGTGCCGAAGAGCACCGGAGCGCGCTAGTGCGGATCCAGCTGTCGATGAATGATCCGTCCGGGGCGGCTGGCATGTTGTCGCTGTCGGGCGGGCTTCCCAAGGCTTGCGAAGCCGATTGGAACGGCACCGGGTCGTCCGCATGATCACGATCCCGCTGGTTCGCGGCTTCGACGCAGGCGCACCTTTTGCCTACCGCGAAGGGCGCGCAGTCAGCGTCGAGGCGTTTCTCCGCGACGCCACCTGCCTCGCCGACCGGCTGCCCGAGCGGCGGCACGTGCTGAATCTCTGCACCGACCGCTACCGGTTCACGGTCGGCTTCGCGGCGGCGCTGCTGAGGGGGCAGGTGAGCCTGCTGCCCCCGAACGAGACCCCGGACCTGATCGGCCGGCTGGCCGCGCGCTATCCCGACCTGTATTGCCTGAACGACCGGGAAATGGAGGCGGTGTCGCTGGAAACGATGGAGGTTCCGGTCGGGGTCGACGCCGGGCCGCACGCGACACTCGTGCCGGTCGTGCCCGAGGCACAGGCGGCGGCCATCGTCTTTACGTCCGGCTCCACCGGGCAGCCTGTCCCGTGCCGCAAGACCTGGGGCGGCCTCGTGCGCACCGCGTTCGCTGAGCTCACGAGCCTGAACCTGCAGGCGCGGCGGGGGATGGCCGTCCTCGGCACCGTGCCGCAGCAGCACGTGTTCGGCCTGGAATCCACCGTGCTGATGGTGATGCAGGGCGGGCTCGCGCTGCACGCGCAGCGGCCGTTCTACCCGGCGGATGTGCGCGCGGCGCTCGCGTCGCTGCCGCGGCCGCGCAGCCTGGTGACCACGCCGGTGCACCTGCGCGTGCTGCTCGCGGAGGCCGACGCGCTGCCGGCGGCCGATTTTCTGCTATGCGCGACGGCGCCGCTCTCGCCGCAGCTTGCGGCGGAGGCGGAAGCGCGCTTCGGCGCACCCCTTTACGAGATCTACGGCTGCACCGAATCCGGGGGAATCGCGGTGCGCCGCACCGTGAAAGGCGGCGAATGGCGCGCCATGACCGATGTCGCCTTGCGCGCGGACGCCAAGGGCACCTGGGTCAAGGGCGGGCACGTGGAGAGCGAGGTGCTGCTGGCCGACGTGATCGAGCTGTTGGGGCGCGGGAGATTCCTCCTGCACGGCCGCACGGCGGATCTGGTGAACATCGCCGGCAAGCGCACGTCGCTGGCGCACCTCAACTACCACCTGAACTCGATCGAGGGCGTGCGCGACGGCACGTTCGTCGTGCCGGCGGAGCAGGGCGATGGCGTGACCCGCCTGGCGGCGTATGTGGTGGCGCCGGGCGTTACGAGCGAAACCCTGATGAAGGCGCTGCGCCGGCGCATCGACGCGGCCTTCCTGCCGCGCCCGCTGCATTTCGTGGATGCGCTTCCGCGCAACGCGACCGGAAAGCTGCCGCACGAAGCCCTCGCCGGACTCACGACCGATCTGGCGAGAAAAACCGGGTAAGATTCGGCAAGCGAGCGCGCCGGCAATCCTCATGATCACGATTCCTCTCGTCCGCGGCTTTGGTCCGAATGCCCTGGTGGCGTACCGCGGCGGGCGGGCGATCGGAATCGAGCAATTTCTCCGCGACGCAGGAAAACTGGCGTCAACTCTGCCCGAGCGGCGGCACGTGCTGAATCTCTGCACCGACCGCTACCGGTTTGCGGTCGGTTTCGCGGCGGCGCTGCTGAGGGGCCATGTCAGCCTGCTGCCTCCCAACGATACGCCTGACCTGATCAAACGGCTGATTTCCCAGTATCCCGATGTCTATGGCCTCAATGACCGGGAAATGGGGGCGATTTCGCTCGAGACGCTGGAGGTTCCGGTCGGGGCCGATGCCGAGCCCGGCGCGCCGGTGCCGGTGGTGCCTGTCGTGCCCGAGGCGCAGGTGGCGGCCATACTCTTCACGTCGGGCTCCACCGGACAGCCTGTGCCGTACCGCAAGACTTGGGGCAGCCTGGTGCGCAGTGCTCATGCCGAGATCGAGAGTCTCGGCCCGCGCGCGCGGCCGGGGATGGTCATGCTCGGCACCGTGCCGCCGCAGCACTCGTATGGCCTGGAATCCACCCTGCTGATGGTGCTGCAGGGCGGCCTGGCGCTGCATGCAGAGCGGCCGTTCTTCCCGGCGGATGTGCGCGCCGCCCTCGCGGCGCTGCCGCGGCCGCGCAGCCTGGTGACCACGCCGGTGCACCTGCGCGTCCTGCTCGCCGAAGCCGACTCGCCGCCGCCGGCCGATCTCCTGCTGTGCGCGACGGCGCCACTCTCGCCGCAGCT
>DATFVY010000197.1:0-3588 GCA_035259925.1 Burkholderiales bacterium | reverse complement strand
GGCGTGTCGGCCAGCTTCGCCATGATCGGCGACGTGGTGATCGCGGAGCCCGGGGCGCTCATCGGGTTCGCCGGGCCCCGGGTGATCGAGCAAACCGTGCGGGAAACGCTGCCGGAAGGGTTCCAGCGCTCCGAGTTTCTGCTCCAGCACGGCGCGATCGACATGATCGTGGATCGCCGCGAGATGCGCGACAAGCTCGCGGGCCTGCTCACGATGATGCTCAAGCTGCCGCCGGCAGCATGACGCCTTTCGTCACTCGTCAATCGTCACTCGTCACGCATTTTCCGCCCACGCGAGGTCGGGCGCCATGACCTCCGCGCCCACCACGCTGCCGGGCTGGCTCGAGTACATCGAGCGCCTGCACCCGCAAGCGATTGCGCTGGGGCTCGATCGCGTGCAGGCGGTGCGGCGGAGGCTCGGCCTCGACCCGGCGTTCCCCATCGTTACGGTCGGCGGGACCAACGGCAAGGGTTCCGTGTGCGTGATGCTGGAATCCGTCCTGCATTGCGCGGGCTATCGCGTGGGCTGCTACACCTCGCCGCACCTGCTGCGCTACAACGAGCGCGTGCGCGTTGCACGCTCGCAGGCGACGGATAGCGATCTCGCACGGGCGTTTGCCGCGATCGAGGCCGCACGAGGCCAAACCCAGCTCACCTACTTCGAGTTCGGCACGCTCGCCGCGGTCTGGCTGTTCGCGGCGCACCGCGTGGAGATCGCGGTTCTGGAGGTGGGACTGGGCGGGCGGCTCGACGCCGTCAACGCTTTTGATGCCGATTGCGCGGTGGTCTGCACGGTGGACATCGACCACGTGGATTTCCTGGGCGGCGACCGGGAGGCGATCGGGCGCGAGAAAGCGGGCATATTCCGCGCCGGCCGGCCGGCGGTTTGCGCCGACGCCGCACCGCCAGCCAGCCTGACGCGCCATGCGACGGACATCGGCGCGCGCCTGCTTACCATCGAGAAGGATTTCGGCGCGACGCCCCAGGGCAAGCAGTGGCAGTACTGGGGCCCGGCGGGCAAGCGCAACGCGCTGCCGTTTCCCGCGCTCCGCGGGTCCGGCCAGCTTGCCAACGCGGCGGCCGCGATCACCGCCCTCGAATGCCTGCGCGAGCGCGCGCCGGTGGCGGTGAACGATATCCGCGCGGGGCTGCTGCAGGCGGAGAACCCCGGCCGCTTCCAGGTGCTGCCGGGCCGGCCGGTCGTGATCCTCGACGTCGCGCACAATCCGCAGGCGGCGCGCGCGCTGGCCGCGAGCCTGGCGGCGATGGGCGGCAGCGGGCGTACTTTCGCCGTCTTGGCGATGCTCAAGGACAAGGATATCGGCGGCGTCATCGCCGCGGTGAAGCCGCATGTGGCGCACTGGTACTTTTCCGGGTTAGGCGGCGCGCGAGGCGCCAGCGCCGCGCAGGTCGCGCAGGCGCTCGAGGCGGCCTCCGTCCACGCCGCGACCGCGTGCGACGATGTTGCTGCGGCCTACACGCAAGCCTGTGATATAGCTGCGGAAAATGATAGAATTGTGGTGTTCGGATCGTTTTTCACGGTGGCTGCGGTGATGCGCCTGCGGGAAAGCCGGCGGGCGCGCTCAGACGACGGCGGGAAGCGGGCGGCAGTCGATGGCGCGAACGATTAGCGACGAGGAACTTCAACTCAAACGACGCGCAAGAAGGCGCCTCATCGGCGCCATCGTGCTGGTCACGGCCATCGTAGTCGTGTTGCCCATGGTGCTCGACTCGGAGCCCAAACCGGTCGGGCGCGAAATCTCCGTGCGTATTCCGTCGCCTGACGCGGGGCCTTTCGCGGGCCAGATTGCACCGCTGCCCGCGCAAAAGGACGGCAAGACGGCGGCCAAGGCACCCGAGAGCGCGCCTGCCGCAGAGGGCAAGGCGAGCGTGGCGGCAGCGGCTCCCCAGGAGTCCGCCCCGGCCGCGGAAGCGAAACCGGTGCAGGCTGCGCCCAGGAAGGAAGCGGCCAAACCCAAGCCCAAACCCAAGCCGAAGCCGGCCAAGGCCGCGGAAGGGCAGTTCGTGGTCCAGGTCATCGCGCTCGCCGATGCCGACAAGGCGCGGCAGATGCAGGAACGGATAGCCGCCGCCGGAATCAAGTCGTATACGGAGATCGTGAAGACGGCGAAAGGCGACGTGACGCGTGTGCGCGCCGGCCCGTTCGCCACGCGCGACGCCGCGGAGAAGGCGCGCGAGCAGCTCAAGACGCTGGGCATGAGCGGTAACATCACCGGCCGATGACCCTTTTCGACTACAGCGTGCTCGTCATCGTGGGCCTGTCCGTGCTGTTCGGCGTGATACGGGGCCTGGTGCGCGAGGTGCTGTCGCTCGCGGCGTGGGTCATGGCGTTCGTGGCCGCGAATTTCCTGGCGGGCGAGGTTGCGGCGCTCCTGCCGAAAGGCTGGGCGACGGCGGAACTGCGCCTGCTCATCGGGTTCATGGTGGTGTTCCTGATCGTGCTGGTCATCATGAGCGTGCTTGCCATACTGGCCTCCAAGCTGGTAAAAAGCGCCGGGCTCGCATGGGAAGATCGCGCCTTCGGCGGCGCCTTCGGCCTGGCGCGGGGCCTGCTGGTGATGATCATTCTGGTGCTGCTGGCGGGGCTGACCTCGTTGCCGCGCCAGCCGGCCTGGCGCAACGCGTGGATGAGCGGGCCGTTCGAGACGGTCGCGAAGCGCATCCAGGCGTGGTTGCCGGCGGAATTTTCGCAACGCATCAAGTACGATTGAGGGCGAGCGATGTGCGGGATCGTCGGAATCGTCGCCAAGAACCAGGTCAATCAGCTGCTCTATGACGGGCTGCTGGTGCTGCAGCACCGCGGCCAGGACGCGGCCGGGATCGTGACCGCCGACGGCCCCAATTTCCGCACGCACAAGGGGCCCGGCATGGTGCGCGACGTGTTTCGCACGCGCAACATGCGCGTGCTGACGGGCACCGCCGGCATCGCCCATACGCGCTACCCGACCGCGGGGTCGGCCTGGTCAATCGCGGAGGCGCAGCCGTTCTACGTGAACTCCCCCTTCGGCATCGTGCTGGGCCACAACGGCAACCTCACCAACACCGAGCAACTCAAGAACGATCTCTTCCGCCAGGATCTGCGGCACGTCAACACCAACTCGGACTCCGAGGTCCTGCTCAACGTGCTGGCGCACGAGCTTCAGGACAACGCGACCAACTACAAGCTCGACCCCGCGACCATATTCACCGCCGTTTCGGGCGTCTACCGGCGCTGCCGCGGCGCCTACGCCGTGGTGGCCATGATCGCGGGTTACGGGGTGCTGGCGTTCCGCGACCCCTACGGCATCCGCCCGCTCATCTTCGGCCGCGCCGACACCGAGCAGGGCTACGAATACATGGTTGCCTCCGAGAGCGTCGCGCTCGACTCGCTGGGGTTCGAGGTGGTGCGCGATGTCGCTCCCGGGGAGGCGATCTTTATCGACCAGGAGGGCAACTTCTTCAGCCGCCAGTGCGCCCCCACCGCGTCGCTCAACCCGTGCATCTTCGAGTTCGTCTACCTGGCGCGGCCGGACTCGGTGATCGACGGCATCTCGGTCTACGAGACGCGTTTGCGGATGGGCGAGAGCCT
>DATFVY010000196.1:0-2804 GCA_035259925.1 Burkholderiales bacterium | reverse complement strand
GTCCCAACCATTTCCACCCGCGCCTGTCTCCAGGACCACCGCTGCACCGTCGGTGCCAGCGAAAATCCCATAGCGCCCGCTGATAGGGGTGCCCGCCTCCCGCGGTTTCCTTCACTGGCGGCTTTCGTACGCCGGCCCGGCGGCCGTCGTGCGTGTTGCGAGCCCAGTGGTGGGGCCGGCATCCGAAACCCGTCACAAAGAACGAAACCGCTCTCGCGGAGCCTGCGGCAGCCGCGCTAGCAGCGCTGCGGCAAGGAGCAGGTGCGGTTAACGGAATGTGAAGTGCCCTGGCCTGAGGATGTAGGGGCGACCAAGCCTCTATCTCAGGACCAGGAGCACTCCGATGAGCAAGACGCCCATCAGCCCTCTGCGCGCCCGCATGATCGAAGACATGAGCGTGCGCAAGTTCGGCGAGAAGACGCAGAACGATTACATCCGTCACGTTAAGACTTTCTCAACGTTCCTCGGTCGCTCGCCGGCGACTGCGACGGCGGAAGACCTCCGCCGGTATCAAGTGCATCAAAGCCGGGAACGTGTCGCACCACCGACCATCAACGGGTCGGTCGCTGCGCTGCGGTTCTTTTTCAGGGTGACGCTCAACCATCCCGAGATGGGCCGGCACCTGACGCTTGTGCGCCTGCCGGAGAAGCTCCGGGACGTGCTCAGCGAGGAGGAGGTGGCGCGGCTTCTGGAGGGAGCACCTGGTATCAAGTACAAGGCCGCGTTCAGCGTCGCTTATGGTGCAGGCCTTCGTGTATCCGAGGTGGCAAACCTCAAGGTCTCCGACATCGACAGCAAGCGCATGCTGCTGCGCATTGAGCAGGGTAAGGGCAGGAAGGACCGCCAGGTCATGCTCTCGCCCCGGCTCCTAGCGCTGCTGCGGGATTACTGGTGGCTGGCGAGGCCAAGCACGTGGTTGTTCCCCGGCCAGGATCCTCTGCTGCCCATCTCAACGCGCCAGCTTCATCGGGTCCTTTGCGATACCGCCGAAGCCCTCGAGATCAACAAGCGAGTGACACCGCACGTGCTTCGGCACTCGTTTGCAACGCACCTGCTCGACCAAGGTGTAAATATCCGTGTCATCCAAGTACTGCTCGGTCATGCCAAATTGGAAACGACCGCAATCTATCTCACCGTTGCGACCAAAGTAATCCGCAGCGTTAAGAGCCCGCTCGATCGGCTCACGCCGCTACGCAAGGATGCGCCGAAGTAGCCCGGCGCGCTCGTGGAGCGCCCCGCTCTGGAGGTCGCGGACATCTTCCGCGACTTCGGCCCGGCTTGGCGTGACGCCAACCGCGGGCACGTGAGCCACGCACAATTGAAGGTGATGAGCGCCATCGAGGCCTGTCGCACGGCGGCGCTTGGCGGCTATGTCGCACGCTGCGAGAACCCAGAGTGCGCCCATACGGTCATCGCCTACTGCAGCTGCCGTAACCGTCACTGCCCAAAGTGCCAGGGCAGTCAGGCACTTGCCTGGATGGAGGAGCGCAAGGCCGAGCTGCTGGAAGTTCCCTACTTCCACATCGTCTTCACGCTGCCCGCCGAGATCGGGGTTATCGCCTACCAGAACAAGGCCGTGATTTACGATCTCTTGTTCAGGGCCGCGTCGCAGACCATGCTCACCATTGCCGCCGACCCCAAGCACCTCGGCGCCAAGATCGGCATCACCGCCGTCCTGCATACCTGGGGGTCGGCGATGACACATCATCCCCACGTGCACATGATCGTCACGGGTGGCGGGATCTCCCCCGACGGATCGCGCTGGATCGCCTCACGACCCGACTATCTCGTTCCCGTCCAGGTGCTCTCAGCCCTGTTCCGCGGCCGCATGCTGGGGATGCTGAGTGACGCGCACGCCGCCGGTCACCTGCAATTCTTCGGTGAGTACCAGCATCTTGCCGACACAGCGGCCTTCAAGGCCTATCTGGCACCGCTGTGGAAGACCGACTGGTTCGTCTATGCCAAGCGTCCGTTCGCAGGGCCAGAGCAGGTACTGGCCTACCTCTCTCGCTATACCCATCGCGTCGCCATCTCCAACAGCCGCTTGGTCTCGGCCGACGCGGCAGGCGTCACGTTCAAATACAAGGACTACCGCATCGAAGGTCCCGAGCGCCACACGACCATGACGCTCGAGCCCGGCGAGTTCATGCGCCGCTTCCTCATGCACGTGCTGCCCAAGGGCTTCCACCGCATCCGGCACTACGGCCTGCTCGCCAACGGCGGTGCCACGCGCGCCGAGAAGCTCGCCCGCGCTCGCGAGCTGATTGCTGCGCCAGGCCAACTCGCTCGCGAGCTCATCGCTGCGGCAGCCCAACTCCGTCTGCCGCAGCAGCACCCACCTCATGATGGAACCTGCGAGGACACAACCCACTCAGAGCAGTTCGACCATCCCTGCCCTCACTGCGGCGGCCGCATGGTGATCATCGAGACCTTCGAGCCCGGGCATCGTCCTCGCCATCGGCCCTCCGCGCCGGCGATCATCATCCCGATCAATACCTCATGACACTCGCGTCTTTGCCGTTATCTCTCTCTTCTCTCCCGCTGGCTTCGACCGGCGACGATGCCGCACGCCCCCGTCCTTGTTCTCAGACGCGAACTACCGCGCAATCGCCCTGCCATTTCCACAAAATCAGTCCTCTTTCTCTCCTCCGGCGCACCGGCTCGTCCCAACCATTTCCACCCGCGCCTGTCTCCAGGACCACCGCTGCACCGTCGGTGCCAGCGAAAATCCCATAGCGCCCGCTGATAGGGGTGCCCGCCTCCCGCGGTTTCCTTCACTGGCGGCTTTCGTACGCCGGCCCGGC
>DATFVY010000195.1:0-5867 GCA_035259925.1 Burkholderiales bacterium | reverse complement strand
GACGGGCGGGACGCCGCAGCCCGTCATCAACAAGCTGAACGTCGAGATCGCGAAAATACTCGCCCTGCCCGAGACCGCGAAGCGCTTCGCCGCCGACAGCGCGGAAGTCGACATCCGCACGCCCGCCGAAATCCGCAAGATGATCCCGGCCGACCTCGCCAAGTGGGACAAGGTGGCGCGGGAAGCGGGAATGGAAAAACGCTGAGGCCGCGAGAGCGGGAGAGCGGGAGATCGAAAGGTCTTTCCCCCTCCCGCCCTGACGCCCTCACGCCCTCCCGGGTTTAATCGCCCTCCCGCCCTAACGCCCTCCCGACCTCACGGCTCTTCATTCGGCCTTTAGGCCCGCCGCCCGGATCAGCGGCCACCACCTCTCGATTTCCGCCTTCTGGTGAGCGTACAGCGCTTCCGGCGTCTGCTGCTCGCGCGGCGGGATCTCCTGCCCGAGATTGGCGAACCGTTGCCGCACGTTCCTGTCGGCCAGGGTTTCGACTATGGCCGCGTTGAGCTTCATGATGACGTCCCTGGGCGTTCCCTTCGGCGCCCAGATGCCATGCCACACCGAGGTATGCAGACCGGGCAGGCCCGCCTCGTCAACCGTCGGAATCTCCGGCCCGGCCTCCTGGCGCTTTGGCGCGGTGACCGCGTAGGCCCTGATCTTCCCCGCGCGAACGAGTTCGATCCCGCTGCCGACCTGGGTAACGTAGATGTCGATCTCACTCGCCAGCAGCGCCTGCAGCGCCGGGGCGCCGCCGCGATAGGGAATGAACGGGAGCTTGGCGCCGATCCGGTTCAGGTAATAGATCCCGGCCATGTGCGATGCACCGCCGACTCCGCCCGTGCCGATCTTGGCCGTGCCCTGATGGGCGGTTATCCAGGCGTTCAGCTCCTTCAGATTCTGCGCCGGCACACCGAGCCTCGAGACGATCATCTGGGGGTTGTCCGCGATCATCGCCACCTGCGCCAGGTCGTGCAGCAGGTCGAACGGCAGCGTGTAGTAGGCGCCGTTCACGACGTGCGTGCCCCAGTGCCCGATGACCAGCACGTAGCCGTCGGGCGCGGCGCGGACGACGCGGCCCGTGGCTATGGTGCCGCCCGCCCCGGTCGTGTTTTCCACCACCACGACCTGGTTCAGCGCCTTTCTCAGGGGCTCGCTCATGATGCGCGCAAGGGTGTCGGTGGGCCCTCCCGCCGAAAACGGCACGACCATGGTGATCGGCCGCGACGGAAAGGTTTGAGCCGTGACGGCCAGGCTGGCAGCCGATGTCACGGCCAGCGCACAAATGACGAGCAGCGCTTTCATGTCGCCCCCCTTTCGGGCCCGACCCTGCCGCAGCGCGTGTTA
This sequence comes from Burkholderiales bacterium, assembly GCA_035259925.1. Taxonomy (GTDB): domain Bacteria; phylum Pseudomonadota; class Gammaproteobacteria; order Burkholderiales; family SG8-41; genus SG8-41. The sequence continues at coordinate 4,525 of DATFVY010000195.1, read as the reverse complement.
CGTCGAATGCGATGAGAATGCCACCGTGCCGGCGCGCGCCTTATCGTCGGTCTTGACGTTGACCAGGGCCACCATGCCCTGGTCTACCTTCTTCTGGGCGCGCTGCAGCGCGGGCCCGATCTCTTCAGGCTTTTCCACGTACTCCCCGTAGCAGCCCAGTGATTCAGCCATCTTGTCGAAACGGGTATAGCCGAGATCGCGCCCTACTTTCTCGCGCTTCGGATCGGCCGTCCAGCCGCCGTTCAGGCTGATCACCACGAGCAGCGGGACCTTGTGCCGCACGGCCGTATCCAGCTCCATGCAGTTCAGCCCGAAAGACCCGTCGCCGTGGACCACGATGACCTGCTTGTCGGGCCGCGCGATCTTGGCGCCCACGCCGAAGGGCATGCCCACGCCCATCATCCCGAACGGGCCGGAATTCAGCCGGTGGCCCGGCGAAAAAGTCGGCATGGACTGGCGGCCGTAGTTCAGGATCTCCTGCCCGTCCACGATCAGGATGGCGTCGCGCTTCATGAAGTTCTTGACTTCCTCGCACAGCCGCAGCGGGTGTATCGGCGTCGCATTCATCGCCATGCCGCCGCCGGTCTCCTTGCGCTTCTCCGCCTCGCCCTCGCCGAGCTTCTTGCGCCAATCCGCGTACTGGCCCTCCTTCACGCGGCCCGGCATCGCGGCCAGGAGCTGCTGCAGCACCGCCTTGCAGTCCCCGACGATCCCGATATGCACCTTGCGCGGCGACGATGAGATCTCGTCCGCATCGATGTCGATCCGCGCGATCGTGGCGTTGGCGGAAAAGCGCGGCGGCGCGGCGTGGCCGATGATGTAATTCATGCGCGTGCCGATGATCAGGATCAGGTCGGCATCCTTGAACGCCGTGGAGCGCATGGTGAGGAAGGACAGCGGATGGTCGTCGGGCAGCACGCCGCGGCCCTGCGGCGTCGTGTAGAAGGGGATGCCGCACTTCTCCACGAAGGACTGCAGCTCGGTCCACGCCTGCGACCAGATGACGCCGCTGCCGGTGAGTATGATCGGCTGCTTCGCCTTCGAGAGCGCATCGATCAGCTCGTTGACGCGCGCGCTCTCGCCCATCGGCCGCGGGTTGAGCAGCGCGCGGCCGCTCAGGCTCCAATCGACCTGCTCTTCCGGGATCTTGTCGTAGAGGATATCCGCCGGGAAGTCGAGATACACCGGCCCGGGCTTGCCGCCCATCGCCTTCTGGAAGGCCGTATTCACCATCTCGGGTATCCGCTTCAGGCTGACGACGCGGTCGGCCCACTTGGTCATTCCCTTCATGATCGCGAGCTGGTCGATCTCCTGGAACGTCTGCCTGCCGAACTGGCGGATGGCGCTCGAGCCGCCGATAGCCACGACCGGCGCGCAATCGATGAGGGCGTTGGCGATGCCGGTGGTCAGGTTGATGACGCCGGGGCCGCTCGCCGCCATGCAGACGCCCGGCTTCTGGAGCAGCCGGCTGTAGGCCTGCGCCATCAGCGCGGCCGCCTGCTCGTGGCGCACGTCGATCGGGCGTATGCCCTCCTTAACGCAGGATTGCTCGGCGAGCATCATCGGCCCGCCCATGATGAAGAAGAGATCCTTCGTGCCCTCGTTCTTGAGGGATCGCCCCAGGATCTCGGAGCCTGTCACGTCTGCCATCGTTCTCTCCTATGAGGCCGCATCAGTATGAAGGTACGGCCCGTGATGTAGGGGAGCATGAGGGGAGTATCCCCTCATACGTCCGGTCTCCTTTGGGTCAGGCCGCCTGGCTGGATTCCGCCTGCGAATACGGGTGGATGATCTTCGCCGCCCGCAGCGTCGCCACCTGGTCCTCGCTCATGCCGAGCCAGTCCCTGAGCACCTCCGCGCTGTGCTGGCCGAGCAGCGGGGCGGGTTTCACTGGCGCCGTCTTGCCGTTGAAGCGCACGGCCCAGCCCGCCATCTTGAACGGGCCATTGGTCGGGTGCTGGATGGTCTGGATGATGCCCCGTTCCTCGAAATTGGGGTCGTTCATCAGCTCCAGGGTGTCGCGAACGGCGCCCGCGGGCACGGCTGCCCCGATCACGCGCATGCACTCGTACTTGTCGTGCTTGCGGGTGAATTCCGTGATAATCCTGTCGACTTCGGCCTCGTTCTTGAGGCGCGCCTCGCGGGTTTCGAAGCGCGGGTCGCCGATCAGGTCCTTGCGGCCGATCGCTGCGAGCAGATTCGGCCAATGCTGCGGGTTGGCGCGGCTGGTATAGACATAGACATAGTCGTCCGGCCCGCCCGGCGCGCACGGATAGATGTCACAGGGCGGATTATTCGGTTCAAGCGTCTTCGCTCCGGCACGCCGGGCCGGCTTGCCGGTCTTGCTGGTGACGCCGAATGCATTGCGGATGTAGTGCAGCATGGAATCCTGCATGGCCACCTGAAGGTGCACTCCCTTGCCGGTCTCCTTGCGCTTGTAGAGCGACGCCAGGATGCTGGTCAGCATCAGCAACCCCGTCCCCGTATCGCCCAGCGTCGTTCCCGGCTTGGCGGGCGGTCCGTCGGGCTGCCCGGTAACGCTCATGGTGCCCCCGCAGGCCTGGGCGATCATGTCGAAGGCGAGATTCTTCTCGTACGGGCTGCCCTCGCCGAAGCCTTTTATCTGCCCGTAGATGATGCCCGGATTCAGCTTGCTCAGGACGTCGTAGCCCAGGCCCAGGCGCTCGATCGCCCCGGGCGCAAAATTCTCCATGAAAACGTCGGCCTTGCGCGCCATGTCCTTGACGATCTCCAGGCCGCGCGGGGATTTCAGATCGAGCGCAATCGAGCGCTTGTTGGAGTTGTAGTTCAGGAAATAGGGGTCATCCCGGTGCGGCTTCGTGGCGCCCGTCCGGCGCCCCGGGTCGCCGCCAGCGGGATTCTCCACCTTGACGACATCGGCGCCGAGCCACGCCAGGACCTGGGTACAGGACGTGCCGGCCTCGAACTGCGTAAAGTCCAACACCCGGACGCCCGTCAGGCAACCCGGGGCAGCGGTTTTCTGATCTGTCATAGGTTCCTCCAGCGATAGGAAATGCGGAGCGCGTCGGGACGGACTGGGATAAGGTTACTCGCCACAGTTTAGCGCGGCCGGCGTTATCATGGCAGTCATCTGAGCAAGGGGAACAAGATATGGACTTCGGAACGTTCCTGCTGCTGCAATCGCCCTCCTCCCGCTCCTCGCAGGAGATCTACTCGCGCGGCGTCGAGCTGGCGCAGGCCGCCGAGGCGCTCGGCTTCCGGAGCTGCTGGCTGGCAGAGCACCACTTCTCCACCTACGGCTACCTGTCCCGCCCCGTCCAGCTCGCGACCTATATCGCCGGGAAGACGACGCGGCTCCGTATAGGCACGGCCGTCATCGTGGTGCCCCTGCACCATCCACTGGTGGTCGCGGAAGAGATCGCGACGCTCGACGTGGTGAGCGGCGGCCGCCTCGACGTCGGCCTCGGCCGCGGCTACCAGCAGTACGAGTTCCAGCGCTTCGGCTTCGAGCTCGACGAGGGGCGCAAGCGCTGGGACGAGTCCATAGACATCATCTTCAAGGCGCTCGAGGGGAAGCCGTTCACCTACGAGGGCAAGTACTTCAAGCTTCCGGAAACGTGCGTCTTCCCCCAGCCCACACAGAAGCCGCACCCGCCGGTATGGATCACGGCGCAGAGCCCGTACGCGGTAGAGGCAGCAGTGAAGCGCGGCTTCAACGTGCTCACCGGCGGCTTCGGCGTCCCGGTCAAGCAGCTCGCCGACTACGGCCAGCTGTTCAGCAAGGTGGTGGCAGACGTCAAGCCGAAGCAGACGCCGCGCATCAGCGTGCAGCGACCGGTATACATCTCGGACGGCACGGCCGACACGCGTGACGCCGTTGAGCACGCGCGCTGGAACATGCGGGTAACGCTGAGCCTGCGCCACCAGAAGGAGCGCGTGGAGAAAGGCGTCGCCATTCCGATTCCGGGAGAGAAGGAGCCCGCCGAGGAAGAGCTGCTCGAGAACATGTTCGTCATCGGGACGCCCGACACCTGCGTCCGCCAGATCAGGCGCCTGAAGCAGGAAGTGGGCATCTCGCATTTCAACTGCAACTTCTGGTTCGGCGACCTGGAGCACAAGCGCGTGCTGCGCTCGATGGAGCGGTTTTCGAAGGAAGTGATGCCGGCAATCCAGTGACGACTGATGATGGCTGACGGCCCCGCAGTGCGGGAGACTCGTCACTCGTCACCCGTCACTCGTCACGGGTTTCGATAGGAGCCATGCCCATGAAGCACCGAGCGGCGGAGATTCGAGCCGGGCTCAAGCACCCGGTGATCGACGGCGACGGCCACTGGATGGAGCCGATCCCGATCTTCCTGGAGTACCTCCGTGAAGCGGGCGGACCCAGGTCGGTCGACCAGATCAGGGGCTTCTGGCGCGCGCGGGATGCGTGGTATCGCGCGACCTGGCCGGAACGCCACCACAAGCGCCTGCGCCGCACTATCTGGTGGGGCGTCACCACCAACACGCTCGACAAGGCGACCGCCCTGCTGCCCGCCCTGCT
>DATFVY010000194.1:0-2478 GCA_035259925.1 Burkholderiales bacterium | reverse complement strand
GGCGCCACCGGGCGTGGCGCCAAGCCCAAGGCGGGCCTCACCGGTTTCAGCGTGTCACACCTGCGCATCCCCGGTTTCGCGCAGCCGTGGGAGGGAGCCGAATACGGCCGGCCGCGGCGCATCGTCAGCCCGCTGCAGATCATGCTGGAGGGCCCCATCGGCGGCGCCTCCTTCAACAACGAGTTCGGGCGCCCCAATCTCGCCGGCTATTTCCGTACTTTCGAGCAGCGGGTGGCCGGCCAGGTCCGCGGTTACCACAAACCCATCATGATCGCCGGCGGCATCGGCAACATCGCCGCCAGCCACGCCCGCAAGCGCGAGGTGGAGCCCGGCGCGCTCCTGATACAGCTGGGCGGCCCCGGCATGCTGATCGGCCTGGGCGGGGGCGCGGCGTCCAGCATGGGCACCGGCGCCAACCAGGAGGACCTCGACTTCGATTCCGTGCAGCGCGGCAACGCCGAAATCCAGCGCCGCGCGCAGGAAGTCATAGACCGCTGCTGGGCGCTGGGCGAGGGAAATCCGATCCTCTCCATACACGATGTCGGCGCCGGCGGGCTCTCCAACGCGCTGCCCGAGCTGGCGCACTCCGCGCAGCGCGGCGGCCGCTTCGACCTGCGCAAGATCCCCAACGAGGAGCCGGGCATGTCGCCGCTCCAGATCTGGTGCAACGAGGCGCAGGAGCGCTACGTGCTCGCGATCGCGCCGCGCGACCTCGAACGCTTCCGCTCGATCTGCGAGCGCGAGCGTTGCCCGTTCGCCGTGGTCGGGGAGGCGACCGCTGGCGGCGAGCTCGTGGTCACCGACCCGGTTTTCCGGAATCGCCCGGTAGACATGGAGCTGGCGGTGCTCCTGGGCAAGCCCCCGCGCATGACCCGGGACGTGGCGCGCGAGTCGCGCGAGTTACAGCCGCTCGAGACCAGCGGGATGGATCTACGCGAGGCGGCCTACCGGGTGCTGCGGCTGCCGGCGGTGGCTGACAAGACCTTCCTGATTTCCATCGGCGACCGCACCGTGGGCGGGCTCACTGCGCGCGACCAGATGGTCGGCCCATGGCAGGTTCCCGTCGCGGACGTGGCCGTGGCGCTGCTGGGGTTCAAGTCCTATCGCGGAGAGGCGTTTGCGATGGGGGAGCGCACGCCGCTGGCCCTGCTCGATGGACCGGCCTCGGGACGCATGGCCGTCGGGGAGGCAATCACCAACATCGCGGCGGCGCCCATAGCCGGGATCGGGGACATCAAGCTCTCGGCCAACTGGATGGCGGCGGCGGGCCATCCCGGGGAAGACGCCGCGCTGTTCGACACCGTGCGTGCGGTCGCGCTGGAGCTGTGTCCCCAGCTGGGAATCAGCATCCCGGTGGGCAAGGACAGCCTGTCGATGAAGACGACCTGGGACGACAACGGCGGCCGCAAGGAGGTGACGGCGCCGCTCTCGCTCATCGTCTCGGCGTTCGCCCCGGTGGCGGACGTGCGCGGCACGCTGACGCCGCAGCTGCGGACGGATGCCGCGGACACCGACCTCGTGCTGATCGACCTCGGCGCCGGGGAATGCCGCATGGGCGGCTCGGCGCTGGCACAGGTGTACGGCCAGACCGGCAGTATCGCCCCCGACGTGGATGGCGCCCGGTTGAAGGCCTTTTTCGGCGTGGTGCAGCGGCTCAACCGCGACAGGAAGATCCTCGCCTATCATGACCGCTCGGATGGCGGATTGTTCGCGGCCGTCTGCGAGATGCTCTTCGCGGGGCGCTGCGGCGCGACGCTGGAACTCGGCAAGGCGCCGGGCGACAAGTCGGCGCTGGAATTCCTCTTCAACGAAGAGCTGGGCGCCGTCCTGCAATTTCGCCGGGCCGATATCCCGGGTGCCCGCCAGGCTTTCGTGGATGCGGGGCTGGAACGCCAGTTCCATGTGATCGGCACGCCGAACACCGGCGACACGCTCACGCTGCTCGCGGGAGGCAGGCAATTCTTCTCCGAAAAGCGCACTGATCTGCGCCGCAGCTGGTCGGAGACCACCTTCCACATGCAGCAACTGCGCGACAACCCGGAGTGCGCGGCGCAGGAGCGCGACCGCAACCTGGATGCGGGCGACCCGGGCCTCAACGCAAGAGTCACTTTCGACCCGGGCGCAGACGTGGCCGCACCGTACGTGGGTCGCGGGACGGCTCCGCGGGTCGCCGTCCTGCGCGAGCAGGGCGTCAACGGGCAGATGGAGATGGCCGCAGCGTTCGACCGCGCCGGCTTCATCGCGGTGGATGTGCACATGACCGACATCATCGCCGGGCGCGTGAGCCTCGCCGGGTTCAAGGGCTTCGCCAGCTGCGGGGGGTTTTCCTACGGCGACGTGCTGGGAGCGGGCGAAGGGTGGGCGAAGTCGGTCCTGTTCAATCCGCGCGCCCGTGACGCGTTCGAGACCTTCTTCGGGCGGCCCGACACCTTCGCGCTGGGGGTGTGCAACGGCTGCCAGATGATGAGCAACCTGCAG
>DATFVY010000193.1:0-3044 GCA_035259925.1 Burkholderiales bacterium | reverse complement strand
CGCGCCCAAGTTTCCGCACCCGTTCGAGCTCGCGTTCTGCCTGCGCCGCCACGCGCTCGACGGCGGCGAGCTGGGCCTTTCCATCGCGCGCCTCACGCTCACGAAGATGGCGGAGGGCGGTATCTACGACCAGATCGGCGGTGGTTTCTGCCGCTACAGCGTGGACGCCTACTGGAGCATCCCGCATTTCGAGAAGATGCTCTACGACAACGCGGCGCTTCTGGCGCTCTACAGCGACGCCTGGCTCGTGACCGGGCTGCCCCTGTTCGAGCGCACGGTGCGCGGCACCGCGCAGTGGGTGATGCGCGAGATGCAGTCGCCGGGAGGGGGCTACTACTCCTCGCTCGACGCCGACTCCGAGCACGAGGAAGGCAAGTACTACGTGTGGACGCCCGCCGAAGTCCAGGCGCTCCTCACGCCCGAAGAGTACGCCGTGGTCGAGCCCCACTACGGCCTGGACGGCGCGCCCAATTTCGAAGGGCAACACTGGCACCTGCGTGTCATGAAGCCGCTCGCCGTCATCGCGCAGCGGCTCGGCGTGCCGCTTGCCGAATGCGAGGCGCGGCTGGCGGCCGCTCGCGCCAGGCTCTACGCCGCGCGCGAGCGGCGCGTGCGGCCGGGCCGGGACGACAAGGTGCTCACCAGCTGGAACGCCCTGATGCTGCGCGGCATGGCGCGCGCCGCGCGCGTATTCGGCGAGGAGGAGTGGCTTGCTTCGGCCCGGCGCGCGCTCGCCTTCCTGCGGGGTACGCTGTGGCGCGGCGGCCGGCTCCTGGCGACCCACAAGGACGGCGTCACGCACCTGAATGCCTACCTCGACGACCATGCCTTCCTGCTCGACGCGCTGCTCGAGCTCATGCAGGCGGAATTCCGCGAGGAGGATCTGGCCTTCGCCCGCGACCTGGCCGAAGTGCTGCTTGCCCAGTTCGAGGACCGCGCTGGCGGTGGATTTTTTTTCGTGTCGCATGACCACGAGAAGCTGATCCACCGCGCCAAGCCCGGGCACGACAACGCCACGCCGTCGGGCAACGGTATCGCCGCCTGCGCCCTGCAGCGGCTGGGCCACCTGGTCGGCGAGCCGCGCTATCTCGAGGCAGCGGAGCGCGCGCTGAAGCTGTTCTATCCCGCGCTCGAGCAGCACCCGAGCGCCTGCGTGAGCCTCGCCACCGGGCTCGAGGAGTATCTCGCCCCGCCGCAGATCGTCGTGTTGCGCGGCGAGGGGCGGGCCACCGCGCAATGGGCGCGGGCGCTTACCCGCCGCTATCGCCCGGACACGCTCGTCGTCGCCATCGCGAACGGCGTGGCTGGCCTCCCGGCCGCCCTCGACAAGCCGGGCGCGGCGGGAGATCGCGTCAACGCATGGGTGTGCCGCGGCGTTAGCTGTCTACCCGTGATCGGTGATCTTGCCGAGCTCGAGCGGACGCTGTCCGCTCCCATAGGCTAAAATGCGCGGGCCTTTGAACTGAACGTAAACAAAATGGGAGTCCAGCAATGAAAAGCATCGTCACCTTACTCGCGGCCGCGGCCATCGCGACGTTTGCCGTCCCGGCCCACGCCGCCGATTCCAAGTCCGCCGAAGCCCTCGCGCAGCAGAGCGGCTGTCTTGCCTGTCACACCGTGGACAAGAAGCTGGTCGGTCCCAGCTACAAGCAGATCGCGGACCGTTACCGCAGTGACAAGGGCGCCGAAGCAAACCTGTTCAAGAAAGTAAAGGAAGGCGGCAAGGGCGTGTGGGGCGACATCCCCATGACGCCCAACGCCCACGTGAAGGACCAGGACATCACGACCATCGTGCAGTGGATCCTCAGCATCAAGTAAGCCAGCGTCACTCTTGAAAAAAAGCCGGCATGCGCCGGCTTTTTTAATGGCCGAAAATTGACAAGCCATCAGGCCCTGAGCATAATGATTTCTCCCGCAGCAACAATGATTTATCTCATAGGGGGATCCATGGCACGCAGATTACTCGCCGGCGCCGGAGTTGGCTTCGCGCTCGTACTGATGCTGGCCGGATGCGGCAAGGAATCGTCCAGCGGCGGGCCGCGAACGATCAAGATCGGCCAGGTGGCGCCGCTCACCGGCCCGCAGGCGCACCTCGGCAAGGACAATGACAACGGAGCGCGACTCGCGATCGAGGAATTGAACGCCAAGGGAGTGACGATCGCCGGAGCAAAGGTGAAATTCGAGCTGGTAAGCGAGGACGACCAGGCCGACCCCAAGACCGGCACGATCGTCGCGCAGAAACTGGTGGACGCCAAGGTGGCCGGCGTGATCGGCCACCTCAATTCCGGCACCTCGATCCCTGCCTCCAAGATTTACAACGACGCCGGCATTCCGCAGATCTCGCCGTCGGCAACCAACCCCAAGTACACGCAGCAGGGCTACAAGGGCGCGTTCCGCGTAATGGCGAACGACGTGCAGCAAGGCAAGGTGCTGGGCGAGTACGCGGTGAGCAAGCTGCGCGCAAAGAAGATCGCGATCATCGACGACCGCACCGCCTACGGGCAGGGGCTGGCGGACGAGTTCGAGAAGGCGGCGAAGGCGGCGGGCGCGGACATTGTCGGGCGCGAGTACACCAGCGACAAGTCGACGGATTTCCGCGCCATTCTCACCAACGTGAGGGGCAAGCAGCCCGATATCGTGTTCTACGGCGGCATGGACTCGCAGGCGGGACCGATGGTCTCGCAGATGAAATCGCTGGGCATCAAGGCCAAGCTGTTGGGGGGCGACGGGGCACAAAGCGTCGAGTTCATCAAGCTCGCCGGGCCTGCGGCGGAGGGGTCGCTCGCTTCCTCGCCCGGGTTGCCGCTCGACAAGATGCCCGGCGGCAGGGGCTTCACCGACCGCTTCACCGCCAAGTACGGCCAGATCCAGATCTACGCCCCCTACGCCTACGACGCGACCATGACGCTGATCGAGGCGATGCAGAAGGCAAACTCCGTGGAGCCGTCCAAGTACCTCCCCGAGCTTGCGAGGATCAGCCGTGAAGGCGTGACCGGCCCGATCGCCTTCGACGAGAAGGGCGATCTCAAGAGCGGTCCGATCAC